>NZ_JBSGFQ010000032.1:0-116335 GCF_053603495.1 Nonomuraea sp. NPDC004186
TGATGCTCAACGAGGAGTCCCGGATGATCGCCCTCGTGGTCACCGGGATCATCGTGATCGGCGGGCTGGCCATCTGGATGCGGTTCGACACCGTCAACCAGCGGCGCAAGGAGGCCCAGAAGGCCCAGGTCGAGGCCGAGTTCGAGGAACTGTCCGAAGAGCCGACGGCAGGTGGCTTCCCGGTGCCGCCGCTCGATCTGCCGCACTACCACGGGGTGCAGCACAAGGAGATTCCCAGTGGGACTAACTGATTGGCTGAACCCCGTCAAGGGCTTCGGGGTCACCTTCCACACGATGTTCAAGAAGCCCGTCACGACGAACTACCCGGAGGAGAAGAAGCCGACGGCTCCTCGCTTCCACGGGCGTCACCAGCTCAACCGCTGGCCTGACGGGCTGGAGAAGTGCGTCGGCTGCGAGCTGTGCGCCTGGGCGTGTCCGGCCGACGCGATCTTGGTCGAGGGCGCGGACAACACCGACGAGGAGCGGTTCTCGCCGGGTGAGCGTTACGGGCGCACGTACCAGATCAACTATCTGCGGTGCATCCTCTGCGGTCTGTGCATCGAGGCCTGCCCGACCCGGGCGCTCACCATGACCAACGAGTACGAGCTCGCCGACACCTCCCGCGAGAGCCTCATCTTCACCAAGGAGATGCTGCTCGCGCCCCTGACCCAGGGCATGGAGCAGCCCCCGCACCCCATGCGGCTCGGTGAGACCGAAGAGGACTACTACCGGCTGGGGCGGACCAATGGGTGAGACCGTCACGTTCTGGGTGCTCGCCGTCGTGTCCGTCGGCGCTGCGCTCGGCATGGTCTTCAACAGGAAGGCCGTGTACTCCGCGCTGATGCTCGGCACGGTGATGCTCTCCCTCGCGGTCCTGTACGCCGTGCAGGACGCGCCCTTCCTGGCCGCGGTGCAGATCATCGTCTACACCGGCGCGATCATGATGCTGTTCCTGTTCGTGCTCATGCTGGTGGGCGTCGACTCCTCCGACTCCTTCGTCGAGACGCTGAAGGGCCAGCGCGTCTGGGCCTCTCTCGCGGCCCTCGGCTTCCTGGTGCTGGTCGTCCTGGCCTTCGGCAACGCGATCTTCGCCGACCAGGCGGGGCTGGCGCAGGCCACGGCGCAGGGCGGCTACATCCGCTCGATCGCGCTGCTGCTGTTCACCAAGTACGTGTTCGCGTTCGAGATCACCTCGGCGCTGCTGATCACGGCGGCGCTGGGCGCGATGGTGCTGGCGCACCGCGAGCGGCTCGCCGAGAAGCCGACGCAGAAGGACCTGGCCCGCGCCAGGTTCCTCGGCGACCAGCCCTCGGCGCTGCCCGGCCCCGGCACCTACGCCAGGAGCAACGCCATCGACATGCCGGCGCTGCTGCCCGACGGGTCGGTCGCTCCGTCCTCGGTCAACCGGTACATCGCCCGGTACGACGTGGAGCACGACCACCTGCCGGCCGACCCGAAGCTCGCCGATGCCATCAAGCACACGGCCGAGGAAGACGCCGAGGAGCACGCCATCGAGCGGGATGACAGCGAGCAGAACAATGAGGTGACCAAGTGACGACGCACTACCTCGTCCTGTCCGGCCTGTTGTTCGCCATCGGCGCTCTGGGTGTGCTGATCCGGCGCAACGCGATCGTGGTGTTCATGTGCGTGGAGCTCATGCTCAACGCCTGCAACCTCGCCTTCGTCACCTTCTCCAGGCAGGTCGGCAACCTGGAGGGCCAGATCATCGCGTTCTTCGTGATGGTGGTGGCCGCGGCCGAGGTCGTGGTCGGCCTGGCCATCATCGTGACGATCTTCCGAACCCGCAGGTCCGCGTCGGTCGACGACGCCAACCTGCTGAAGTACTAAGAGGTGACTGGTGGAATCTCCTGTTGAGATCATCCAGCACACCGGCGGCGTGATCGGGGTCTCCTGGCTGATGATCGCCCTCCCTCTCGTGGGGGCGGCCATCCTGCTGGTGCTGGGCCGGTTCACCAACCGCTGGGGCCATCTGCTGGGCGTGGCCATGTCCCTCGCCTCGTTCGTCGTGGCGGTGCTGGCGTTCTTCGAGCTCGTCGGGTTCGGGGAAGAGCAGCGCCGGAGGGCGGTCGAGCTCTACGACTTCATCCCCGGCCTGGTGAAGATGGGGCTGCTGATCGACCCGCTGTCGATCAGCTTCGCGCTGTTGATCACCGGTGTGGGTTCGCTGATCCACATCTACTCGATCGGCTACATGTCGCACGACGAGCACCGGCGCAGGTTCTTCGGATACCTGAACCTGTTCGTCTCCGCGATGCTCCTGCTGGTGCTGTCCGACAACTACGTGGGCCTGTTCATCGGCTGGGAGGGCGTCGGTCTGGCGTCGTACCTGCTGATCGGGTTCTGGCAGTTCAAGCCGTCGGCGGCGGTCGCGGCGAAGAAGGCGTTCGTCGTCAACCGCGTCGGTGACTTCGGCCTGCTGGTCGGCATGTTCGTCATCTGGACCACGTTCGGCACGCTGACCTTCAAGAGCCTCGGCGAGCAGATCACGCCGGGCCAGGAGAACGGCACCATGCTGGCCATCGGCCTGCTGCTGCTCCTCGGCGCGTGCGGCAAGTCCGCCCAGCTCCCGCTGCAGTCCTGGCTCCTGGACGCCATGGAGGGCCCGACCCCCGTGTCGGCCCTGATCCACGCCGCGACCATGGTCACCGCCGGCGTCTACCTGGTGGTCCGCTCGGGGGCGTTCTTCTTCCCCGAGGGCTCGGGCGCGGCACTCGCCGTCACCATCGTCGGCGCGGCCACGCTGCTCGCCGGTGCGATCATCGGTTGCGCGAAGGACGACATCAAGAAGGGCCTGGCCGGTTCGACGATGTCGCAGATCGGCTACATGATGCTCGGCGCGGGCCTCGGCCCCGCGGGGTACGCGTTCGCGATCGGTCACCTGATCACGCACGGCTTCTTCAAGGCCGACATGTTCCTCGGCGCCGGTTCGGTCATGCACGGCATGAACGACGAAGTGGACATGCGGAAGTACGGCGGGCTGCGCAAGGTCATGCCGATCACCTTCGTGACGTTCTTCATCGGCTACCTGGCGATCATCGGGTTCCCGCTGCTGTCCGGTTACTTCACCAAGGACGGCATCATCGAGACCGCGGTCGAGCACAGCCCGGTCCTCGGCTGGCTGGCCGTCCTGGGCGCGGGCATCACCGGCTTCTACATGTCGCGGATGGTCTTCATGACCTTCTTCGGCGAGAAGCGCTGGGCCGAGGACGCGCACCCGCACGAGTCGCCGGCCGTCATGACCTGGCCGCTGATCATCCTGTCGATCGGCTCGATCGGGCTGGGCGGCTACCTCATCCTGAGCAACCGCCTCATGATGTTCCTCGCCCCGGCCGTCGGCCGGCCGGAGGAGCTGCCCTCGTTCCACGCCACCAGCCCGGCAGGTCTCGCCACGCTCGCGCTCGTCGCGGTCGGCGCGGCCTTCGCCTGGATGAGGTACGGCCGGGCCGAGGTGCCCGTCGTGCAGCCGCGCGGGTCGTTCCTCACCACGTTCGCCCGCCGTGACCTCTACGGTGACGCGCTCAACGAGTCGCTCTTCATGCGCCCCGGCCAGTGGCTGACCCGCATCGCGGTGTTCTTCGACAACCGCGGCATCGACGGGCTGGTCAACGGCCTGGCCGCGGGCATCGGGGGCACTTCGGGGCGCCTGCGGAGGCTCCAGACGGGCTTCGCCAGAACGTACGCGCTGTCCATCTTCATCGGTGCCGCCCTGCTGACCGGCGCCCTGCTCCTCGTTGGGAACCTCTGATGTCACCCTGGCTTCCGATACTCATGGCGGTGCCCGTGGTGGGCGCCATCGTGGTGGCCCTGCTTCCCAAGGGCAGTGACAAGCTGGCCAAGCAGGTCACCCTGCTGGTCTCGCTGCTGACGCTGGTCCTCACGGGTGTCATGGCCGCCGGGTTCAAGCCGGCCGGTCCGCGCTTCCAGTTCACCGCCGAGTACAACTGGATCCCGAGCTTCGGCGTGAAGTTCGGGGTCGGCGTGGACGGCGTCGCGCTCGTGCTGATCGCGCTCTCGGTGGTGCTGGTGCCGATCGTGGTGCTGGCCTCCTGGCACGACGCCGACGGCGTCAAGACCGCCGACGGCACGCTCATCACGCCCAAGCGGTCGGTGAAGACGTACTTCTCGCTGCTGCTGGTGCTCGAGACGATGATGATCGGCGTCTTCGCGGCGACCGACATCTTCCTCTTCTACGTGTTCTTCGAAGCCATGCTGATCCCGATGTACTTCATGATCGGGTCGTACGGCGGCGCCCAGCGGTCCTACGCGGCCGTCAAGTTCCTGCTGTACTCGCTGTTCGGCGGCCTGCTCATGCTGGTCGCGGTCATCGGGCTCTACGTGGTCGGCGGCAGCAAGACCTTCATGTTCCCCGAGCTGATCGGGGTCGTGCAGGACCCGGCCATGCAGAAGTGGCTGTTCGCGGGCTTCTTCATCGCCTTCGCGATCAAGGCGCCGCTCTGGCCGGTGCACACCTGGCTGCCCGACGCGGCCGCGCAGGCTCCGGCCGGTGCCGCCGTGCTGCTGGTGGGCGTGCTGGACAAGGTCGGCACGTTCGGGATGCTCCGCTTCTGCCTGGAGCTGTTCCCCGACGCGGCCAAGGCGTTCACGATGCCGATCGTCGTACTGGCGGTCATCAGCATCATCTACGGCGCCATCGTGGCCATCGGGCAGACCGACATGAAGCGCCTCATCGCGTACACGTCGATCTCGCACTTCGGGTTCATCGTGCTCGGCGTGTTCGCCATGTCGTCGGTCGCCCAGTCCGGCGCGGCCCTCTACATGGTCAACCACGGCTTCGCCACCGGCGCGCTGTTCCTGGCCGCGGGCTTCCTGATCGCCAGGCGCGGCTCGCCGTTCATCGGGGACTACGGAGGCGTGCAGAGCGTCGCGCCGGTGCTCGCGGGCTTCTTCCTGGTCGCCGGTCTGGCCGGTCTCTCGCTGCCGGGGCTCTCCTCGTTCGTGAGCGAGTTCATGGTCATGGTCGGCACGTACTCCAGCCAGGCCCACGGGTCGGGCGCCCTGACGGTGGCCGCGGTGGTCGCCGCGGTGGCGGTCGTCCTCGCCGCCGTCTACATCCTGTGGATGGTCCAGCGGACCATGAACGGGCCGACGGCCGAGCCGGTCAAGGCGTTCAAGGACCTGAACGCCCGCGAGATCTGGGTGCTGGCCCCGCTGGTCGCCCTGATCATCGGCTTCGGCTTCTTCCCCAAGCCGCTGCTGGACGTGATCAACCCGTCGGTGCACCAGACGCTGACCAACGTGAAGGTGCCCACCTCCACCATCGCTGAGAAGGGGACAGGTCAGTGAACTCCATCCCAGCGCCGACGATCGAGTACGGCACGCTGGCGCCGCTGCTGGTGGTGTTCGGCGCGGCCGTCATCGGAGTGCTCGTCGAGGCGTTCGCGCCGCGATACCTGCGTAAGTCGATCCACGTCCCGCTCACCCTGCTGAGCCTGTTCGGCGCGTTCGCCCTGGTGCTCGTCCAGGTGCTGCGCGGCAACGTGCCCACCGCGCCGGTCGCCATGGGCGCGGTCGCGGTGGACGGGCCCGCGCTGTTCATCTGGGGCGTCATCCTCGTCCTGTCGTTCGTGTGCGTGCTGCTGATCAACGACGAGGGCCACTTCGTCGCCTCGGCCGCCGCCGTGCCCGGCAGCGCCGACGAGGAGGAGGCCGAGGCCACGGGCGGCGGGCACACCGAGGTGTACCCGCTGGTGCTGTTCGCGGTCGGCGGCATGCTGCTCTTCCCGGCCGCCCACGACCTGCTGATGATGTTCGTGGGCCTCGAGGTCATGTCGCTGCCGCTCTACCTGCTGTGCGGCCTGGCCCGACGGCGTCGCCTGCTCTCGCAGGAGGCGTCCATGAAGTACTTCCTGCTGGGCGCGTTCTCCTCGGCCTTCTTCCTGTACGGCACCGCGATGGTGTACGGCTTCGCCGGCACCGTCTCGCTGCCGGGCATCAACGAGGCCATGGCCAGGAGCGCCACGCTCGACCCGATCCTGATGCTCGGTCTCGCGCTGCTCGGCGTGGGCCTGCTGTTCAAGATCGGTGCGGCGCCGTTCCACGCCTGGAAGCCGGACGTCTACCAGGGCGCTCCGACGCCCATCACCGCTCTCATGGCCTCCGGCACGCTGGTGGCGGCCATGGGCGCCGTGCTGCGGGTGTTCTGGGTGGGTCTGGGTAACCTCGACTGGAACTGGCGGCCGATCATCTGGGGCGTCGCCGCCCTGACCATGATCGTCGGCTCGATCCTGGCGATCACGCAGACCGAGATCAAGAGGATGCTGGCGTACTCGTCCATCGCGCACGCGGGCTTCCTGCTCGTCGGCGTGATGGCCACGTTCGGCTCCGCCGAGCAGAACGCGGTCTCCCTCAAGGCGATCCTGTTCTACCTGGCGGTCTACGGCATCACGACGGTCGGCGCGTTCGCGGTGGTCACGCTCGTACGCGACCCTGGCGGCGAGGCCGGTCACCTGTCGCGCTGGGCCGGGCTCGGCAAGCGCGCGCCGGTGCTGGCCGGGGTGTTCGCCTTCTTCCTGCTGGCCTTCGCCGGCATCCCGCTCACGAGCGGCTTCTTCGGCAAGTACGCCGTCTTCGCCGCCGCTCTGAACAGTGGCACGCAGCCCGGCGACTCGATGGGTGGCTGGATGGCCGGCCTGGTCGTGGTGGGTGTGGTGGCCTCGGCCATCGCCGCGTTCTTCTACGTCCGCGTGATCGTGCTGATGTTCTTCAGCGAGCCGGCGGCCGACGGCCCGGCGATCGCGGTGCCCAGTATGGGGACCGTGGCCGTCATCGCCGTTTCGTTGCTGGTTACCGTAGGAGTGGGGCTCTACCCGGAGTCCGTGCTCGGTGTCGCCAACGACGCCGCACACAGCCTGTTCATCAGATAAGGGGATCTCGTATGTCTGCGCCTCCCGTGGTTGACCTTCCCATCGAGGACGAACGGCTGGCGCAGGACGTGGCCACCGGACTGGCCGCGGTAGAGAAGCTCCTGCGTTCGTCGGTGGAGAGCGAGGACGCCTTCGTCACGGAGGCGTCCAAGCACCTCATCGAGGCCGGCGGCAAGCGGTTCCGCACGCTGATGCTGCTGCTGGCCGCGCAGTTCGGCGACCCGTCCGCGCCGGGGGTCGTGCCCGGCGCGGTGGTGATCGAGCTGACCCACCTGGGTTCGCTCTACCACGACGACGTCATGGACGAGGCCCCGGTCCGCCGGGGCTCCCCGTCCGCCAACGCCCGGTGGGACAACACCGTGGCCATCCTCACCGGCGACTATCTGTTCGCCCAGGCGTCCGACCTCCTCGCGGACCTCGGTCCCGAGCTGATCCGCATCCAGGCTCAGACGTTCTCCCGCCTCGTCCAGGGGCAGATCCGCGAGACCGTCGGCCCGCGCGACGGCGAGGACCCGATCGGCCACTACCTGAGCGTGCTCGCCGACAAGACCGGCTCCCTGATCGCCGCCTCCGGCCGCTTCGGCGCGCTGCTGTCCGGCGCGCCCGCGGACGTCGAGGAGCGTCTCAGCCGCGCCTGTGAGGCCGTCGGGGTGGCCTGGCAGCTCGGTGACGACCTGCTGGACGTGGCCTCCTCCGGCGCCCAGTCGGGCAAGACGCCGGGGACCGACCTGCGGGAGGGGATCAGGACCCTCCCGGTTCTGTACGCTCTGGCGTCGGAGGAGCCGTCGCGGCTGCGTGAGCTGCTGGCGGGTCCGGTGGCCGAGGAGGATGTGGACGAGGCGCTGAGCCTGCTCCGCGCCGACCCGGCGATGGCCCAGGCGCGGGCGGAGCTGGAATCCTGGGTGGACCGCGCCCGCGCCGACATCTCCGGCCTTCCCGACATCCCCGCCAGGTCCGCATTTTTGGCGCTATGTGACTACGTGGTCCAGCGTTCCGGCTGATTTCCTGACCCGCTTCGCGGCGCGAGCCGTCCTGAAGCCGTCGTACGTGAAGATCGCCAGGGCCAGCCAGACGATCGAGAAGCCGATCCACCGGCTGGACGGCATGGTCTCCTTGGCGATCAGCACACCGCACGCGAACTGCAGGACCGGCGCGATGTACTGCAGCAGCCCCATGGTGCTGAGCGGCACCCGGATGGCCGCCGCCCCGAAGCAGATCAGCGGGATGGCGGTGCCGATCCCACCGCCGATCAGCAGCAGGGCGTGCCCGAGGCCCTGGTCGGCGAACGTCCCCTGCCCGCCGGCGTGCAGGAAGAAGATGTAGCCGAGCGCCGGGAGGATCAGCACCAGGGTCTCGATCGCGAGGCCCTCGGTGGCCGGCACGTTGGCCCGCTTCTTCAGCAGCCCGTACACGCCGAAGCTCAGGGCCAGCGTCAGCGCGATCCACGGCAGCCGCCCGTAGTCGAACGTCAGCACCAGCACCGCCAGGGCCCCGAACCCGACGGCCACCCACTGCATCGGCCGCAGCCGCTCCCGCAGCAGCACCACCCCGAACAGCACGTTGACGAGCGGGTTGATGAAGTAGCCCAGGGCGCTCTCGACGACGTGCCCGCTGTTGACGGCGTAGATGTAGGTGCCCCAGTTGAGGGTCACGACCATGGCCGCCAGCACCAGCAGGCCCAGCTTCATGGGCTGCTTGAGCAGCGGGCGGAACCAGGACCAGTGCCTGCGCACCGCCAGCACGGCCGCGACGGCGACCAGCGACCACACCATCCGGTGGGCGAGGATCTCAACGGCTCCGGAAGGCTTGAGGAGCGGCCAGTAGAGGGGGAACAGCCCCCACATCGTGTAGGCGGCGATCCCGAACAAGACACCGCGCCGAAGGTCAGGCATGAACCCCATCTTCGGGCATTACCACCTTTAAACACAAATGCCTCTCACTATACGGAAATGTGTAGAGCTCCTAAAGCGTTAGAGCCTATGTACTCTGGGACGAGACCTACTGGAGGTAGTGCCATGGGCTGGCTGTTCGGCGGCAACAAGACATCGATGGTCCGACCCGAGGACGCCCTCCCCGGCCGCCCGGACCCCATGCCGATCCCGTCGCGCCACGCGGTCCTCGACGCCCCCCTCACCCCGCCCGAGGGCCTCGAGATCGCCGACTTCGGCCTCGGCTGCTTCTGGGGCGCGGAGCGCAAGTTCTGGCAGACGCCTGGGGTGGTCACGACGGCGGTCGGATACCAGGGCGGCTACACGCCCAACCCGACGTACGAGGAGGTCTGCAGCGGCCTCACGGGTCACACGGAGGCCGTCAGGGTGGCCTTCGACCCGGCGAAGGTGTCGTACGAGGAGCTCCTGAAGGTCTTCTGGGAGGCCCACGACCCGACCCAGGGCATGCGCCAGGGCAACGACGTGGGCACGCAGTACCGGTCGGCGATCTACTACCACTCACCGGAGCAGCAGAAGGCCGCGGAGGCGTCGCGGGACGCGTACCAGGGGGTCCTGAAGCAGGCGGGCTACGGCGAGATCACCACCGAGCTGGCCCCCGCGGGCCCGTTCCACTACGCGGAGGACTATCACCAGCAGTACCTGTTCAAGAACCCGAACGGCTACTGCGGCATCGGCGGGACCGGGGTCTCCTGCCCGGTCGGGCTGACGTCCGGTGAGGCGTAGACCTGCTGAGATAGCGCAGTGCCCGTACGGGTGATCCGGCCCGCAGGAGCCCGACGAGACCAGGGCTCCAGGCTCTTCTTGAGCGGTATCCCAAAGCCACGGCGGCGTGGGTTCGGTGGCTTTCACCACCGAGCCCACGCCGCCGGTTCGTCGTGCCGATCTAGCTCGCCAGCGCGAGTTTGACGGTCAGGGCGCCGGTCTTTTCGGCCTTGGGGTCGAAGAGGATGGTGTAGGTGCCCGTGGCGGGCAGAGTCGTCGCGGAGATGGTGCAGTTGCGGCCGCAATAGGTGGGGGAGACCAATGCGGTGCCGTCGGGCTTCTTCACCGATACCTGGACGTCGATGGAGCTGCCGAAACTGGAGTTGGTGAAGGTGAAGGTCACCTTCTGGTTGGCGGTGCCGTTGAAGGTCCAGGTTCCGTTCTGGCCTGGGGTCATGGTGGTCAGGGTCGAGGTGGCACCACCGATGGTGATGCTCACCGGAGAGAGGTCGGCGACCGAGTAGGTCCTCAGCGTCAGCTTGCCCACCTGTTCGTCTCGCGGGTTGAATTCGACGGTGTAGGTGCCCGTGGCCGGCAGGGCCACCGGGTCGAGGAAGCAGTTGCGGCCGCAGTAGGTGGCCGCCACCAGCACGGTGGCGTCAGGCTTCTTCACCGTCACCTGGGCGCCGGTGCTGTTGGCGAAGCTGGCGTCGGTGAAGTTGAACGAGACGAGCTGGCCCGAGGTGCCGGAGAAGGACCAGGTTCCGTTCTGGCCCGGCGTCGTCGTCGTGAGGCTGGACGCGGCGCCTCCGACCGTGACGTTGCCGCTCAGGTGGGTGATCGAGTAGAGCTGAGCGGTCAGCTTTCCGACATTCCCATCCTGCGGGTCGAATTCCACCGTGTAGGTACCCGCGACCGGAAGAGCAATCGGTTCCAGGAAGCAGTTGCGACCGCAGTAGGTGGCCGCCACCAGCACGGAGCCGTCAGGCTTCTTCACCGTCACCCGAGCGCCGGTCGTACTGGCGAAGTTGGCGTCGGTGAAGTTGAACGAGACGAGCTGGCCCGAGGTGCCGGAGAAGGACCAGGTTCCGTTCTGGCCCGGCGTCGTCGTCGTGAGGCTGGACGCGGCGCCTCCGACGAGGACGCTGCCGGTCAGGTGAGTCACCGTGTAGAGCTGCAGGGCCAGCGAACCCGTCTTGGCGTTCTGCGGGTTGAGCTCGACCGTGTAGGTACCGCTCACCGGCAGCACAGTCGGCTCGAGCAGGCAGTTGGTGCCGCAGCGGGTGTCGGCGACCAGGTCGGTTCCATCCGGCTTCTTGACCTTGACCTTGATGTCCGAGCTGGAGGTGAACGTCGAACCGGTGAAGTTGAACGACACCTGCTGGCCCTCGGTCCCGGCGAACGTCCACACGCCGTGCTGTCCGGCGATCGTGGTCGTCAGCGTGGACGCCGGCCCCCCGACGGTGACCTGCGCCGCCACGTCCTGCGCCACGAGGTTCACCTGGGCTGAGGCCGAGCCGGTGTAGATGCCGGACGGGTCGACCACCACCTGGTAGGCGCCGTCCGCCGGCAGTACGGTCGCATCGAAGAAACAAGAGGTGGAGCAGGACTTCTTCGGCAGGAAGACCGAACCGTCCGGTCCGAGCACCGACGCCTGCGCGCTGGTGAACGTTCCGCCCGAGATCGTGATCGAGATCCGTTGCCCGGACTTTCCTGCCAACGACCAGGTCGGGTTCTGCCCCGGCTCGGTGGTGGTCAGCTTGACCGCGGCGCCGCCCGGCGTGAGCGTCCCGGTGACGTCGCCCGCGACGACCTGCGCGGAGATCGAGCCCACGGCCGTTCCATACGGGTCCGCGACCACCGTGTACGTTCCGGTCTCCGGCAGCGTGGAGGTGTCGAACGCGCACGACGGCTGGCAGTAGGTCGGCTTGAACAGGTCCGATCCGTCGGGATTGCGCACCGAGGCGCGTGCGTACCCGTTGTTGTCCCACGTCCCGCCCGTCAGGACGAACGCGATGCGCTGACCGGCCGTCCCGGCGAACGTCCAGCTGGCGTTCTGCCCTGGCCCGGTGGTGGTCAGCTTGACCGGTGCCCCGCCGGCGGTCAGGGAGCCGGTGACGTCGCCCGCGGTGACCTGCGCGGAGATCGAGCCCACGGCCGCCCCGTACGGGTCGGCGACCACCGTGTAGGTCCCGGTCACCGGCAGCGTGACCGTGTCGAACGTGCACGACGCCTTGCAGTAGGTCGGCTTGAACAGGTCCGATCCGTCGGGGTTGCGCACCGAGGCGCGTGCGTACCCGTTGTTGTCCCACGTCCCGCCCGTCAGGACGAACGCGATGCGCTGACCGGCCGTCCCGGCGAACGACCAGGTGGCGTTCTGCCCCGGCCCGGTGGTGGTCAGCTTGACCGGTGCCCCGCCGACGGTCAGGGAGCCGGTGACATCGCCCGCGATCACCCCCGCCGTCATCGGCCCCGGCCGCGCGACGGTCGGATCGACGACGATCGTGTAGGTGCCGTCCGCGGGAAGCGTGATGGTGTTGAAGGCGCAGGCCGTCGAGCAGTAGGTGGACCCGTACAGCGGCGTTCCGTCCGGTTTGCGGACCGAGGCGTAGGCGGAGCTGGTCAGCCCGCTGACCCCGAACGCGATCCGCTGCCCGGCCTTACCGGCGAACGACCAGTACGCGTCCTGCCCGGGAACCGTGCTCGTCAGTGTGGAGGGCGCTCCGAGCGCGACCGTCCCGGTGAGGTCGGTCACCTCGAACAGTTGCAGCGCGAGCGAGCCGGTCTTGGCGTCCTTCGGATCCCACACCACCGAGTAGGTGCCGGTGACAGGCAGGGTCTCGGTGTCGATGAAGCAGGTCTTGCCGCAGCTCTGCGACGCCAGGACGGTCCCGTCGGGTCGCTTCACCCGCAGGGTGGCGTCGCTGCTCGAACTCAGGGTGCCGTCGGTGAACTCGAAGGAGACCTTCTGGCCGGCTGTTCCGGCGAACGTCCAGGTGCCGTACTGGCCCGGCTGGGTGGTCGCCAGCGACACCTTCGGCCCGCCGATCGCCGCGGTCTTGACGACGTCGGGCGCGATCGTGCTCACGCTGAGCTTGTAGGCGCCGAACTCGTCCTCGTGCGGTGAGACGCGTAGCCGGTACGCGCCCGCCGCGAGGCCGTCGAGGCGCTTGCCACCGCACAGAGAGTTGGTGGCGACGCTCGCGCCCGCGGCGTTGAACAGCTCCCAGTTGAACCAGAGCCCCGGGCACTCCTGCGCGTCGACGAAGATCGAACCCGGCTGGCCCAGTGTGAACTGGTACTCGTCGCGCGCGACCTCGGTCTCCAGGTTGCCCGCTCCCGCGGCCGGGACGCCGTCCGAGGCCGTGAACGGCAGCGACACCGTGAACGTCTGTGGCGGCGTGACGTCCAGGTCGAGGTTGACGTTGTCGATCCCGAACGCCTGGTTCGAGATGCCCGCCACCCCGGTGGCCGTGGTCTTGAACTCGATCTGGCTCTTGTTGTGGGTGACCGGCATCGTGATCCGGTATTTGGCCCACGGCAGGCCGGTCGCCAGTTTCCCGGTCGCGACGGGCGTCAGCGTACTCGGCGTGATCGTGTACGGGGTGCCGCGGTCGGTCTCGACCTGGACCGTCTCGGTGTCGGAGTCGGACGCCCAGTCGCCGACGGCCAGCAGGTCGAAGCTCAGCGTCCCGCTCTTGTGAGACGGTAGCGCCTGCGCGTAGAACCGGTACGAATCCGTCCCGCTGAACGGCCCTGCGAACGTGCTCACCGCCGGATCGGCCGACACCCGCGACGGCCGCACGTTCGAGCTGAGCGCCCCCTGGAAGTCGATCGCCAGGTCCCCGTCCTCGTTGACGGTCTGCGCCGTCGGGTCGAGGATGGGTTTCGTCTGCTCGGCGGCGGCCTTCGCGAACGAGGTGTCCGCCGTGAGCGCGATGTCCAGGATGCAGTCGTTGAACTGGAGGCCCGCCGGGACGCCGTTCGCCTCGCACTGCGTGGTCGCCAGCTGGACCTGCTCGGGCGTCAGGTCGGCGACCGAGACGATCTTGGCCGGGAACGATTTGTTGGTGAAGGTCGCGGTGCTCTGGCCCGGACCGTAGGTGAACAGCGACTCGTTGTCGTCGATCCGCCAGGAGTCGGCGAAGCTGCTGTGCAGCACGGTCGGCGAGGCGTTGGCGGGCAACTGGGTGCCGTCCCGCAGCCGCAGGTCGTTCTTCGGGTTGCCGTCGGCGTCGCCGAGCAGGCCCACGAGGTCACTGTCGGGGGTCGGCGGCACGTAGAGGCTGGCGGCGCCCCTCCTCCAGGACAGGGCCGGGCCGGCCACGCCGTCGAACATGACAGCCCACTTGTCGTCCTTGCGCAGGATGAACGCGTTCTTGCCCAGGTAGAGGAGCTTGCCGGTGTCGAGCGTGCGCTTCTCGTTGTCGATGTACAGGTCGTCCTCGTGGAACTCGACCAGGTGGTCGCCGGCCTCCATCGCGGCGTCGAACATCACCGAAACGTCCCTGCCGCCGCTGGCGGGGCTGAGCCGGCCCTGGATCTCCAGGTTCCACCTGTCGGACTGGGCGAGGATGAACTCGCCGACGGACTGCAGGTCGTAGCCCAGGCCGTCCGGGGTGGTGAAGTGCGGTTCGCCCTTCACCAGACTGCCGTGGTGGGTGAAATACCACCACAGGATGAGGCCGACCAGCGCCACAACGCCGAGCGCCAATGCCGCCTCGACCGTGATGAAGCCGGCGTCGATCAGGAACGCCCGGCCCGCCTGGCTGGCGAGGAACAGCTCGATCTCAGCGGTCAGCTCGGCCGCGGCGAGCTCGACGCTGCCATAGGCGCCGATGTCCTCGGCGAGCGTGGTCGGCCCGACGGTCCGGATGCCCCTGATCAGCGGCAGAAGGTAGTCCGGGGGCTCCCACTTGAAGTCGTCGTCGTCCTCGTCCACGACCGGGATCTTGGCGGGCGGGCTGTTGGGATCCGCCGGGTCCTTCTGCCTCTCGCACTTGCGCTCCTTCTTCACCTCCCGGATGTCCAGGAGGCCGGAGGCCGGCGAGGTGGCCCTGTAGGTGGACAGCTGGAACCCCTTGGCGCCGCCACCGAGCGGGCACGTCTTTTCCTTGCCGTAGACCTGGAACCAGTCCTCGTACCCGCCCCAGCGGTCGAGGACCGACCCGGCGCGGACGCCGTTGACGCCGTTGGCGGCGATAGCCGAGACGTACCGGCCGACCTGGCGTGCCCAGCCCTCATAGTCCGGGTTGCCCTTGACCTTGGCCTCGACCACCTCGGCGAAGCTGGTGCCGATCCGGTCGTAGTAGACGATGTCGGGCCGATCGCGGCCGTTGTTGAGGTACGTCTCCCACTGGACGTCCGGGTTGATGACCGCGCCGGGCTGTGCGGGCGGCGGGACGCCGAGGTGGTCGTTCAGGTACTTGATGGCGCGCGCCTGCCCGATGGACTCGATGCCGCCGCCGGCGCTGCACTCGTTGGGCTGCTGGTAGATGTAGGTGCCGAGCGCGGGACGGGCGGTCAGGCAGAAGTTGTTGTTGATGCGGCGGCGGGTGGCGTACATGCGGTTGAACACGCAGCGTTTGTCACCTCTGCCGGCGTTCGACCAGTCGTTGCTGTTCGGGGGGCACTGGGCAGCGGCCGCGGTCGCCGCTGCCGCCATTCTGGCCGTTAATGTCTCTTGGACGGGTCCTAACAGTGACGCCACGAGCACACACGCCATAATCACGCAGAGACGCCGCATGCATTCACCTCGGATAAATAGGACATAAATATCGCAGCGGGACGGTACACCATGAAGATCGGCTTGCGGCAGATCTCGAATCACCACGTTCCGTGATCATTGACTATGCTGCGGTTCGGATCCGCTCTTGGGAGGCATCGTGGTCGTCCACCGGTCGTGGGAAATCGCATTCGACGCGCCGGTTTCACGGCCGGTGCGGGCGGCTCGGATGGTCGTCGCGGCTCATGGCCTCGATCGGGACGCCGTACTCGTGCTGGACGCCGACAGCGACGAGTTCGTGACCGTCCCGGGGCTCCCGGCCCACCTCTCCCGCAATACGGTGTCGCTGTCGTCCGACGGGACCCGGCTGGTGTTCCTGTCGCGGCAGGACGACGGCGCCGGACCCACGCGGGTGGTGCTGCACGAGCTCGCCACCGGAGCGCGGCAGGAGTTCGTCTCGGATGGTTTCGTGCGGGCGGCGCTCTCACCGGACGCCAGCCGGATCGCCGTCCTGGCCGACCTGTCGAACGGACCCGGAATCCCCGGCGTGGGCGACGAGATCGCCGGCATCGTGCTGATCGAGACCGCCACCGACGCCCGGCAGCCGCTCTGGTCGGCCGAGGGCTACTGGCAGGAGGACGCCATCAGCTGGTCCCCGGACGGGCGACTCCTCGCCGCCACCTATCTGACGCTGGACGACGTCATCACCACCGTCGTCCTCGACCTTTCCGGCAAGGTGATCGGCGTCCACGAGGATCGGGTCGCCCTGCCCGGGGCGCACTCCGTCTGGACGTCCGACCGGGAACTCATCGTCTACCCGGAGCCCGACGACGAGAGCCCACTCATCGCGATCGACGTCCCGACCGGAAGCGAGCGCCGCTTCACCAGGCGGAACTTCAGCGGCTACCTCGCCATCACCGATGGCCGGGTCGTGCGTCCGGGATCTTCGCCCGAGCGGGTCGTCACGACCGACCTCAACGACACCGACGAGCGTCCCTTCCTTACCTTCCGCCCCGCCGTGTCGATCGAGGCCATCGACATCGTCCCGTCCGCCGTCAGGTGACCCGATTTACCTCCACTTCGGCTCCAGAACGCCAGGCCGGCCTGTCCTGCGGCATGCCGCCAACTTGGACGGACGCGTCTCCGGCCGCAGGATCCCGACCGGCCGCCGCTAACTCAGCGCCGTCGACAGCCACTTGCCGCCCACTCGTACGTAGAGGCGCCTGTTGGTCGAGTCGACCGCAAGTGTCCCGTCGACCGGGGTGTGCGTGAACGAGGCGTCGCTGACCGCGCCCGCGACCATCCGCAGCGGCGGGTTGGGCTGGTTCTTGGTCGGGATGGTACCGCCGGACTGCCCTCCGGTGTTCGCGTAGCAGTTCTCCACCCGGAAATCGCCGGTGCTTGAGGCTTCGTAGTAAATGTGAGAGCCGGTCGGCTTTGTGGAGTAGCGCCCCACGACGTTACGCAGGACGGCGGTCGAGCCGGAGCCGGAGTAGAGATCGATCCCGGAGTTGACCGTCGCCGCCGACGAACCGTTGGCGATCAGCACGTTCTCCAGGGCGCCGGCGCTTCCCGCCCAGGCGATGATGTTCTGCGCAGTGGAATACCCGGAGGCAAAACCACCCGCGTAAGCATAGATATTGGACGCATAGACATGCCTGCAGGACGCGTCGACCTTCAGATGAGGGCCGCCCTGCATCCTGGAGGTTTCGAATTTGCAGTCCGTCAGATAGATCCCGTTGGGATTATTGTTCTTCGCGGTGCCCTGGGTGATCCACAAGGCGCCGGTGCCGAATGCCTCCATGCGGCATCCGATGAAATGGATCTGGTTGACATTGTCGGCACTGTATCCCCAGCCGGTCATGGCCGAGGAGTTTCGAAGCCACACGTTGGGCTGAGTAGTGCTGTTCGCTGTGCCGGTGCTCTCCTCGATCACCAGATTGTAGAACCTGGAGTCCCAGAACTCGACGGCGTCGATGCACAGGTCGTTGTTGCTCGACATGAAAACATCACGAAAGTAGGAGTTGTCATTGTAGTAAAGCTCGAGCAGCAACCCGGTCTTGCCATTGCCGTTGAACCCGAGGTTTTCGATCGAACAGTAGCGCCGATGTTTCGACCCGCTCGTGTCGGTTGGGGCTCCGGACATACGCAACAGGATGCCGTTCGCCTTCTTGACCAGCGTGGAGGCCTTGCTGCTCGCGCCGACCAGTCGGATTCCGTTGCCGCCGATGGACAAGGCCGGGCCGCCGGCCGTCGGGGTGACCGCGTACGCCCCCGCGGGGAAGTACACGGTTCCGCCTCCAGCGGCCACCGCCGCATCGATCGCGGCCTGGATCTTCGGGGTGTCGTCATCGGCCCCGTTGCCGAGCGCCCCGTAGTTCTTGACATTGAACCAGTCCAGCGGGGCCGTCTCCGCCGCCGCAGACGGGGTCTTCGCGATCATGGCGGCACCCGCCAGTCCTGCGGCGGTGCCCCACAACGCTCTACGCCCCATGCTCGGACTCTTCGGCTCCGTCACGCCACAGCCCTCCTAGAGATCAACTTGGGGATTAAATCAGTTCTAGACCGATTCGCGAACAAAAATCAGGACGAATCGGGCACATTTTGGGCCCTTCTCACAACTGACGATTATCGTGAGCTACTGATCGTTGCAGGGTCCTGACCTGCCCGCGGAGGCCCCAGCGGGAGGACGCCGGGCTGTTCTGCCGGATGCGAGCGGCATCATCGGCTGAGCGAGCCCAAATGGCGGGTGGACCGGGCGAGCGACGACGAGGCTGTCGCTGGGCCGGATGGGGTGTGGGGTGGCAGGGAGTCCGGGGCTCGGACCCGGAACCTACGGATTCATCACTGATCTCGAACGCCGAAGGCGGTGGCGGCTCCACGCCACCTGCCGGATGCCGTTGCGGGAATGGGTGGTTTGGCGTTTGGGCGCGAGGGCTCCGTCCCGCACTCCGAGCGGGCGTGCCGCCGACGCGGCCCCGTCTGTATACAGGGGCTTGGTGAGGGACGTCGACATCGACTCGCGCGTTGGGCGGCGCGGCGCGCCGCCGCACTCCCGGCCCTCCGGCCGCCCGCCCGCCGTCCGGGCGTGCGGCCTGGGGGCCGGTCCCGGACGGCGGCGGGAGAGCGGGTCGGGCACCGCGTGCCGACCCGGGCGATCGACGATCCAGGGTTCGGGCAAGGTCCCGAGGAGTAATGGGCTTCGAGGTCGCGGCGATGCCGCCGGTGTCGCTGGTTGGTTTGAGTTGGGTCGTGGACCCCTCGGGCAGGTAGCGGCGCTCGCGTGACTGCCGCTCGTTGTGCATGTCCGGTCGCTGGGTCAGCGGTGTCGGCGGTACTGCAGATATACGATCCCGTTGCTGGAGGCGGTGCTGGAGACCAGGTCGAGTGGGTAGGACTTGGGGACGCCGTCGAACAGCCGGGTGCCCTCGCCTGCGACGTAGGGGAACATGCTCAGCCGGAGTTCGTCGATCAGGTCGAGCCGCATGAGCGACCGCCAGAGGCTGACGCCGCCCCAGACTATGATGTGGCCGTCGCCGCCCAGCCTGAGCTTGTCGATCTCTTCTGCCGTGTCACCGGCGGCGATGGTGGTGTTGGCCCAGTCGGCCGTCTTCAGGGTCCGGGAGAAGACGACCTTGCGCCCGGCGTTCAGGATGTCAGCGAACGGGTGGTCGGTGGACGTTGTCATGCCCCTGGCCATGCCCTCGTAGGCGGTGCGGCCCATGATGTGCGCGTAGGCGCTCCGGAGAAAGTCGAGGTGCGCCGGGGCGTCGGGCTCACGGTTTTCGGGCAGGCCGAAGCAGAACTTCCAGAACTCGGTGTCCTCGTCGGCGAGAAGGCCGTCGAGGGAGTAGTTGAACACTGTTGCTATCAGCTTCCGCATGATCAGAACTCCGTGGTCTCGGGTCGTGGGGACCGTGCTTGCTAGGGGGGACGTGCGTGTCCCGGGTCGCAGCGCTCGCGTGGCCGCGGCGTCTGTGGCCTGTCGCTGATGCTTTAGACGACGCTGCCGCCCGGAAATCATCGGTGCCCGCTCTACTGGCTGGTTGCGCGGTCAGGTACCGGGGTGTCTTGGAGCAGTGCGCGCGTCCGTACCGGTTAGGAGCGTCTTCTGTGAGATCCTCGCGTCGCTCGTCGAGTAGAGCGCGCTGCCGGACACCGACGATGAGCGGAAAGACCGCTGGTACGGGTACCCCTGGTGGGTGAGGTGACGAGGCTTGATCTCAGGCTCGTCCGGGCGGTGGGCCGGGGGTGATGTCCTTCGGGGGTGTGTGGAGCTTGCCTGTGACTTGGCCGCCGCGTACGACATGAGCCGGGCGTGAACGCGCCTCAGCTCTGCATGGAGTGACTGGGAATCCTCACTACCCGACGTACGGATAGGGCTCCCGCAGCTGCCTCTTGAGGATCTCGATCCCCGACTCCTTGGGGTCAAGGGCTTCGACGTACTCGATCTGGGGCAGCAGCATCTCGGCGTTCGCGGGGATCATGTTGTACCAGAAGCCCATCTGCTGGTTGAACTCGCGCAGGTACTGGCGGGCGCGCTCGTCGTCCTCGTTGTCCTCGCCGCCGGCCCACTCCCACAGGTCGTCAACCTCGAAGTCGCCGACGGCACTGGCGCAGTTCTCCTTGTACCGCCAGTAGAGTTCGCCGAACGAGAGAAGCACGTCGCCCGTCCGGCCTGCGTCGTAGGCGAGCGTCTTCGCGGTGCCGTGCAGCTTCCTGAGCGCCTGCTGGCACAGCTCCGCGGCCTGGCTGCCCCATACCTTGGCCAGCGCCTCCGAGTGCCCCTCGATGGTGGCCGCCAAATCGGCCATCCAATCGGCGGAGTTCTGACACACCACGCCGAGGTCCAGGAGAATCCGCGGACGACTCCGCTCGAAGAATTTCCTGACGCCGGCCGCGTTGTTGGTCGAGACGTCCTCCTCGCGCCACCGCTCGATATCAGAGGGGGACCGGGAACGGCCCGGATCCTGCTGCCCGTTGACGATGTTCCGCAGCTTGCCCATTTGGCGGTTGAACATTCCCTCAGCCGCGTCGTAGTTCAGGGCGGCGGCGTACACGAGCTGGCCGAAGCCGGCGTAGGACCGGAAGAACGTCTCCAACTGATCTCGGAGGCTTTCGAACTTCCGATCGAGCGCCTCCTGCATCCTGTCTGCGGATGCCCATGCGCCGTCCAGATCGATTTTCGCGACGGAATGGCCGCTGTAGGCACCCCAGACGACCTCCGAGACGTAGTGCCCGAAGGCCGCGCTCGGCGTGGACTCCCCGGACAGCGGCGAATACATTTCGTCGCTGATGGGTGGCGTCGAGCTGAGGTCGTCCGTGACGATTCGCGCCGAGCGCTTCTTGAGCTCCGCTCTGTTGACCTCTATCCCGCTCGCAGGCGACGGCCATGACCGGTCCAGCTCAAGTCCGCTGTGCCACTGCCTCCAGGGTTCGGAGCTGAGTGGTTCCTGCATGTACGTGTCCTTCCGGCGCGACGGGCGGACCACGACGGCCGGAGGAAACACCGCCGTTCTCGCCGCCTACATACATGTTATGCATGCCCGTGACCTGGCCGTCAAGATCGTGTAACCCCCGATTCCCCGGCTCTTCACCGTGGATCGCTCCAGGTTGTGAGCCGCCACCCGTGCCGGGAGCGGGCCGACGTCCGGTGAGGCGTAGGCCTGCGGAGATGGCTGGATCCTGGGCCTCGATCGCCTGGCCCCGCCCGGCGCGCTGAGCGAGTGCCATGCGGTCTACGACCTGTGGTTCAGCGAACGAGTGGGGTGATCATCAGTTGGTGATCAGGTCGAAGGATTCCCAGGGGCCGATGGCGTCGCGGTTGGCGATGAGCGCTGAGGATCCGGCGTTGTCGGCGCACACGTATTTGCCGTTGGCCTGGGCTTTGAGGCTGATCGTGCCGTCGGGATTGTTGATCTGCTGGAAGGTCTCCCAGGGGCCGATGGCGTCCCGGTTGGCGATGAGCGGTTGCGCCCCGGCGCTTTCGGCGGTGACGTATTTGCCGTTCGCCCTGGCCTTGAGGGCGACGTTGCCGTTGCCGAGGTCGGTGCGGTCGAACTGTTCCCAGCCGCCGACGGTCGTGCGGTTGGCGATCAAGGGCTGGGCTCCGGCGTTCTCCGCGGTCACGTACATGTTGTTGGCGCGCGAGCGCAGGCTGATCGTGCCGGACGGCGCTGACCCGGTCGGGAGGCCCAGGGTGGAGGCGGTGCCGCTCAGGGACTTCACGCCCTGGTTGGCGGCGCCGGTGAGCCGGGTGGTGGCGTACGAGCTGAGCGGCTTGGCAGTGCGCTCCACGACGTAGACGGACCCGGCGGCGGTGGCGAAGCCGATCTCCGCGCTCGAGCTCGTCGTGATGGTCGCGTTGTCGGAGGTACGGCGGACGCGGACCTGCTGGGTGCCCCACGGGTTGACCACGGTCGCCTGCTTGCCGTGCACGCTCTTCATGCCGACGTACTTGATCTCGCCGGCCTCCCGCTCGGAGCTGATCAGGAAGCCGTCCTTGGCCAGCAGGGTGAACTTGCCGGCGAACGAGGAGTCGGCCGGAACGGCGGGGAACACCCGGATCTTGCCGTTGTAGCTCTGCATGAGCGACTCGTTGAGGGCCGTGAGGTGCACGCCGAGGTACTCGAAGACGCCGTTGGTGTTGTTCGTCATGCCGTTCGGGTAGTTCTGGTACTTCTGCAGCATGGTCTTCATGCCGTTGTACGCCTGGTCGCCGAGGCCCAGCCGGGCGGCCTGCACGGCGTCGTTGGACCACACGTTGCCGTAGGGGAAGGGCCGCTGGTTCCAGGTGTTGACCGCGGTCTGGTGGTCGGGGAAGCCGATCCCCGTCATGTCGTACGGCCAGATCAGCTCGGCGGAGACGTTCTCGTTGTTCCTGGTCTGCGAGATCGGCGGCTGGTGCGGTTGGTAGGCACCGTTCGAGACCACGTAGGGCACCAGGTGGTCGAGCACATTCTGCCACGTGGACCGCAGCCCCGCGTCCACCCCGAGCTGCTCGCTGACCTGGATCGTCAGGGGGAAGATGCTGCGCACGGCGGCCAAATCGGTGATCGCGTTGCGGACGTTCCAGTACGTCTCGTGCGAGTTGGAGTTGGCCATGTAGTACGTGTTCGTGGCCGTGTCGTGGGAGAGCATGGCCGAGTAGAACTTCGCCGTCTCGCGCATGAACGGGTAGGCCACGTCGCGCAGGTAGTTCGCGTCGTTGGTGTACCGGTACCGCAGGTACATGCTGTACGCGGCCTCGTAGCCGGTCGACAGGATGTTCTTGGTGTAGTCGCTGTTGATCGTGCCGCGCGCGTTGCCGTCCCAGCCCATGGTCTCCGGCACCCACAGGCCGTCCACGTTGTACCGCGTCTGGGTGTACGACTTCAGGGCGTTGTAGTTCCTGGCGTACAGGTTGTTGTGCCTGTCGATGAGGTCGGGATGGTTGGAGGCGAGGAAGGACAGGTAGACGTCGCGTTGGTTCCAGTACCAGTACGCGTTGCTCCACTTCGTGTTGTCCTGGGTCGCCCTGAAGACGCCGTTGATGAAGTGGGACGGGTAGTTGCCGTAGCCGCCCGCGGCGATCATGTACGTGGACAGGTAATAGACGTTCTCCATGTAGTCCGCGTCGCCGGACAGGCCGGAATACTGGACGAACGACTTGGCCCAGAAGGAGTGCCACCAGTTGCGGTAGTTGGTGATCGTGGTCGCGTACCCGGTGGACTTCACGGCGGCGAGCTGGTTGCGGGCCTGCGCCACCGAGTCGCGGTTGGGGGCGTTGACCCGGCCGGCCGCGGTGAACCAGATCGTGTAGCTGGAGGTGGGCGTGATGGTGAGCCGTACCGTGCGGGAGTCGACGACCTGGGTGGAGTAGCTCGCGCCCTCGACCGTGGCGGCCAGCGTGTAGCCGAACCCGTTGGCGTCGGTCTGCCCCCGGCTCAGGCCGGCCGCGTTCGCGTCGGCGAAGGTGGAGACGGTCTTCCAGGCGTTCAGGTCGGGCACGTCGCCGCTGTTCGGGAGGTTCGCCGTGTCCCACATGCTCAGGTTCAGGGCCACGTTGGAGACACCGGTGCGGCTGTCGTCCACGTGGATGCCCATCACCTCGGAGTTCGGCGACCCCATGACGGTGACGGTGCGGTTCGAGTCGTACTTGGTGGTGAGGGTGCCGTCGTACAGGGACAGCCGTTGCTGGAAGGTGGTGTATCCGGTGTCCATGCCCGGGCTGGTGGCCAGGTTGACCAGCCCCGCCGCGAACGCGGACTGCTGGGACAGGTCCACGCCCGAGGTCTGCATGGTCAGTCCGTTCTGACTCCAGACCATCGCTCCGGTACGGCCGTTGCCCACGGTCATGCCGTACAGCGGGTTGGTGTTGGGCCTGTTGTAGACGATGTCGTGCTTGGACAGGTAGCCCGCGTAGTCGACGTCCAGCGTTCCCGTGGACTGGTCGAACGCGGCGTCGGTCGGCGAGGCCAGCGCGGGCGTCCCGGACAGCAACGCGCCGAGGAGCGCCACCAGGGGGAGGGAGCGTAACAACCTCTTCACCATGCTCACCTTTGGGGGGTTAGGAAGTGGCATGTCACGCGCAGTTAACATTGGGTGTTTCTTATCGTCAAGAGGCGATTAATAGATAAGAAACCTACAAAATCCATCAATATCCACCAGGTATGCCCTGCTAGCAGCGCATGTTTTGCATACGAGCTCGGGATATGTCCTGAAATATGCGACACATGGTGACGCTTATTGATCGGAGGTCTGATTCGGCGCCGAGTGGGCCGCGATCGTCACCGTGCCCGAGGGGGGCCGCGACATCGCCGACGCCCGGGGGCCGGTCGCGCTCGGCTCCTGGCCCCCGGGCCGGGTATGGCGTCGATGCGTCACCAGTTGGCGGGCTCTGCCAAGGAGTAGGAGGACGCGATCCTGGCGTGGTCGTGGTAGATCGACAGTACGCGCGGGCCGGCGGGCGTCCCGTTCCGCCAAGCCGTGCAGTAGATGCCTGACGACCAGCGGATCGTCTGCGATGTCTTGGGCAGCACTGCGACGCCGGTCCTGCTCCACACCTTCCGCCCGTTGACCCAGACCTCGAAGGCTCCCGCGGTGCTGTGGAACTTCAGGCGGGTGACGATCCGGATCCACGTGCCACGAAGGTTTGTGATCTTGTCGAGTGTGGCGGCGAAACCGCCCGAGCCGCCGATCCGGAGTTCGTCGTTCTGTACGAACATCAGCTCCCAGGGCCCTTCCGGATCCTCTGGCGACCACTGCTGGAAGGTGACGTTCTGGTTGTGGAACTGCCAGTTCGGCGGCAGGTAGATGGCCTGTCCGTAGTAGCGGTCCTGGCCCACGGCCTGGGTCCGGTTCTGGACGGTCTCGGAGTGGTACCCGCCGCCTTCGTCGAGGTACGTCTGCTGCGCCTCGATGGCGGTGGTCCCCTTGTACACGGGGCTGCTGACCGTACGGATCACGCCTTGCTTCTGGGGCTCTTGTGGGTAGTTGCTCCAGCCGGTCAGCGTTCCGGTGTCCTGGAAGAACACTTCGGCGGCGGTCGCCGAGCCTGCCGGAGCCACGGCGGGGACCGCGCACAAGGCAACGATGATGACGGTGATCATTCGTCGGCGCATGTGATCCTCTTCTGTGAGGGTTGCTGAGAGGCGAGTATCACACGCGTGAATTTATTAGTAAAGGTACTTAAAATATTTGCCTTGCCTGTGGCACGGCGAGCTCCTTCGGCAGGACGTCGCAAGCGGCAGCTCGCCGGACGGTCCGACGTTGGGGGCCGGTCCTCGCGCGCAGAGCAAGGACCGGAATTTTGCTACTTCGAGTAGTAAATTGAGCTTGTGAGCATGCCAGAGCGAGACTTCGCCCCGGGCGACGGGCCGGCCGCCAAGGTCAGTGTGTCTCTGAGAGCGGGCAACATTCGCGCCGTCCGAGAGCGAGTCGGGGCCCGCGGGTTTTCCGCCTACGTCGATGCCGCTGTGGAGCGCCAGATCGAGCGGGATCTCCTGGAGGAGGCCCTGCAGGCGAACGAGGCCGCTTCTGGGCCGATCCCACGGGCATTGCGTGATGAGGCGGCGGAGTTGTTCCGCCACGTCAAGTCGGCGCCTGAACTCCAGGAGGAGGACGGATGGCGCGCGCACGAAGCAGGTTGAGCGCGGGCACCGTCGTTCTCGACTGCGAAGGGCTCGTGAAGTGGTGCGAGGCCGATCAGCGGGTGACAGCGTTCGTACGGGAGGCGCAGGACAACGACTTTCGGGTCGTGGTCAGCGCCATGACACCGATTGAGGCGCAAGACGTCCGTGTCAAAAGCGATCGTCTCAGGTGGTATCTGTCCCGCCTGAAGATCGAGCCGGTGACCGAGGACATCTCGTCGCGAGCGATCGAGCTTCTCCGGGATGCCCGCCTGCACGGTCACAAGTACGCCATAGACGCTGTGGTCGCGGCCACCGCACTGCGCTCGGTGCGTCCTGCCATCGTTCTGACGCCTGACGCGGACGACATGAGCGAACTGTGCGGGAAAGCAGTGCAGGTGGTCCCCGTCTGAGACTGCGTGCCGCACCCTACATGGGTGTCTGGTGGAGGAGGACGACGCGCCAGCCCTCGGAGGTACGGCGGTAGACCGTCGACGCATGCCATGTGGACGTCTCATCGCCGATGGTGCTCGTCAGTTTGTAGGCCACCACGGCTCCTGCGTCGCCGAGCGGCTTGACCACGACATCGTGTGCTCGGTTGTACCGTTCCGGATTGCCGCTTCCCTTGACGTACATGTCGAGAACCTGCTGCCTGGACACGATTCCGTAATGTCCCATGGCTACGAAGTCGTCGGCGCAGTGCTCCTGGAAAAATGTCTCGTCATAGGCAGCGTCCGCGTCCAGCATCCGCTGCTCGAGTTCTACCAGGGTCTTCTCGGTGCAGCTCATCCAGCCAACTCCTTTTCGCGAGATGTGCGGCCCATGCTGTCAGCCGTACCTGACGTCCTCTGACAGGTACAGCCGCAGCCACCGGCTGCGGGAGCTGCGCGCGGGCTCCACCGGCGTCCTGGTCTCCCACCGGCTCGGCGCCGTCCGCCGGGCCGACCGGATCGTCGTCGTGCAGGACGGCCGGATCCGTGAGAGCGGCGACCACGCCTCCGGCGCGGCGGCACTGGTGATCGGGATCGTGCCGGCGCCGCGTGCCGCCGGGCATGCTGGTGCTGCGGGGAGACCATCGCCGCTCGGAGGACTCCAAGCAGTGGGGCCTGTGCCCGGCGGACCGGAAGTACGGAGTGGTGCTGAGGCGAGCACGTCACCGCCTGACCGGTCATCCGGCGACAGCGAGGAACGGTCAAGCGGCGCGGGTGCACCGCCGTGAGTTCACGGTCACCTCAAGGACGATGGCGTGAGCGCCGTCGCCGTCGATGAGGTGCTCCTCCACGGTGGGACCGGTGACCTCCAGGCGGTGGCGGTGCAGCCAGCCGAAGAGGTCCTGCCCGGCGCGGACCACCCCTGCCGAGGGCGGAACGACGGCTCGTACGACAGTGCGGGCAGGCAGGAAGAGCTGCTCGCCGGCGCCGTCGGTGGTCACCGCGACGGCGAACGCGCCCGTCGGCTCCCCGCGAAGCCAGGTCAGCAGGGCCGCCGGTGGTGCCGGGCAGACGGCGGCCAGTTCGGCGGGATGGTCGAGGCGCATGCGGCGGACGCGGAGTCGGCGCGAGTCCACCGCGGTCTGCTGAGGCAGGATCGACATCGGCACGGCGAGGTGGTCCTCGGCGTGAGCCGCGGTCGCGGCCAGCGTGGCGATGTCACGCCTGATGTTCGCCACGATCTCGGTGAGCGCCTGCCGCACCTGTGCCTCGGGAGCGTCCAGCAGATCGGCGATCTGGCGCAGCGGCAGGCCGAGACGCTGCAGCCCGCGGATGCGTTCGAGCCGGGACAACTCAGTCACGCCGTACCAGCGGTAGCCGGTGGTGCGGTCGACCGCGGCGGGAACCAGCAGCCCGATCTTGTCGTAGTGGCGCAGGGTCCGTTCGGATACGCCGGCCATGCGCGCCAGTCGCCCGATCCGCCACATGGCGTCCCCCTCTCCTGGCATGTTGACTTTGTCCCAGCGTCAGGGTTCTACCGTCACGGTCTATGACCGATCCGAACCCTCGGCGCCGGCTCACCGGTGTGCTGCTGCTGACCTCGCTGACAGCCATGATCGCCGGTACGGCCATCGTGGTGCCATCGGGGTTGACCCTGAATCCGTCCGACCCCGGTGCCGCGCTGGACGCGGTACGCGAGCAGGTCGGGCTGCACCTGACCGAGCTGGCCTTCGACGTGCTGGGCTGGCTGGCACTGGCCGCGGCCGGACTGGTGATGGCCGCTCGCCCGGCCGAGACGTCAAGACCGTATCTGGTGACGCTCGCCGGTGGCCTGCTGACCGGCGCCGGGCTGGCGGGCCTGCTTCATGACGCCGGAAACCTGGCACTGACCCAGCTGGCCGCCCGCCCGACCACCCCGGCGGCCGCCACAGTGGCCTTGGCCGTCCTGCACACCGCCAAATGGGCGGTCAATCTGGCCGGGCTGCTGTGGGTCGCCGCCACCGTCGCCGGCGCAGTGGGCCTCCCGATGCCCGCCGGGCTTCGTGTCACCGGCCTGATCGCCGCACTCAGCGGCCTGGCCGCGGTCGTGCTTCCGTGGACGACCGGGATCGCCGGCCCTACGGGGGCGCTGGAACAGCTCGGGTATGCGCTCCACCTGCCCGTCATGATCTGGTACGGGGTCCTGGGCCGGCGGTATCTGCGCAGGCAGCATGCCGTCGTTGCTGATCCTGATCTCTAAGAGGCCATCGACTTGTGGGCTGAGCACCGATCGAAGGCCCGTCAGGCCGTGCGCCTCACGGAAGCGATGAGACGCAGGGTCACCGGTGGTCCCCATCAGGATCCGTCCGGGTCGTCGCCACCTCGTGGTGGGCCGAACGGATGGCGGCTGACCTTGGGTCCGCCACCGCGCGTTGCGTCGAGCGGGCCTGCCGCGTCCGGTCCAGGAGGATGAACGGTACGGCGGTCGCGGCGAGGCCGGCCCCGATCAGGCAGACCGATGTGAGAGCGGCCCCTCGTGTGAGTGAGGCGGCCGCGAACACGGGGGTGATGCTGATGCCGAGCTGGAATGCCGACACGGTGGTGGCGCCGGCGAGGGTCGGCGCGCCGGCTGCGATGGCGAAGACGCGTCCGTAGACGGCGGGGTTCAGCACGAACGCGGCGACGCCGATCAGGAAGACCGTGGGCACCACCGCCCAGACCTGCTGGATCACGACAGCCATCACGACCGAAAGGATCACGATCGCGGCTGCGCCGGTGAGGAGCGCGAGGTGGGGGCGCCGGTCGGAGACGCGGCCGCCGATGGACAGGCCGACGAAGGCGCCGACCCCGAAGAGCGCGAGGATCGCCGGGATCCAGACCTCGGGGACGGCGGTGATCTCGGCGAGCATGGCGCTCAGATAGTTGAACGTGATCATGTACGCCGCGGTGGTCAGGATCGTGATCGCGTACATGCTCCAGAGCATCGGTTTCCGCATCGTGGCGAGCTCTCGCGAGACGCTGGGCCGGCGGGTGTCCGGGGCGGTGGCGGGGAGTCCGAGGAGGCAGCCGATGATCCCGGCGGCCGTCAGGACGACGACGGCCCAGAAGCCGCCGCGCCATTGGACGAAGTGGCTGAGCAGCGTGCCTGCGGGACCGCCGACGACCATTGCCGCGCTGAGCCCGCTGACCACGACTCCGGCGGCGCGGGCGTTCCGGCCCGGTGTCACCAGGCTGATCGCGGTCACCGACGCGACGGCGAAGAAGCCCGCGTAGGCGATCCCCGAAACCACCCTCGTCAGCAGCAGGACCTGGTAGTCGCCCAGCAGCCCGACGACGACGCCGGCGGCGAAGAGGCCCTGGGTTGCCACCAACGCGGTACGGCGAGGCCAATGCAGACTCAGCATGGCGAACGGTGGCCCGCCGATCACGACACCCAGCGCGAACGCAGTGATCAGGAATCCGGCTGAAGAGAGTGTGACGTCCAGATCGGCGGCCACGGCAGGCAGTACGCCGGCCAGCAGGAACTCGGCACTTCCCATCGCGAACAGGCTGAAAGCGAGCAGGTACACGCCGGCGGGCAACCTGTCGGAGGGAGTGCTCCGGGACGTCTCCGCGGACGCGGTGATGCCGCCCATCAGATCGCACCCACGGCAGCGGGCAGCTCTCGTTCCAGCAGCCAGGAGGTCATGCCGATGGCGGCGGCGGCGCCCGCGGCGGTGACGACCTGCGCCCGGGGGTTGACCACGTTCCCGGCCGGCAGCCCGGCGGCTCCACCGCCGATGACGATCGCGTCCCGTAGCGTCGAATCCGTTGTTGCGTTCATGCGAAGAGGATCGGGAGCCTGTCCCGGAATCGACAAACTTCGTTGCCGATTCCGGGACACGTTGATTGACTGCGTCCCGTGGAACAGCAACCGAGCGTCAGCGGGGTGATCGAGCAGATCGCCCCTCGGCTGCGACGTGCCCGCGAGAAGAAGGGCGTCAGCCTGGCCGACCTCGCGCGCGCCACCGGCATCTCGACCAGCACGTTGTCCCGGCTCGAATCAGCTCAGCGCAAACCGAGCCTTGAGCTGCTCCTTCCGATCACCGCGGCGCTGGGCATCCCCCTCGACGAGATCGTCGCCGCACCCCGGATTCTCGATCCGCGCGTGCCGCAGCAGCCCACCGGGAAGGACGGCCGGGTGCTGATCCCGTTGTCGCGGCATCAGGGCGAACCACGCGCGTACAAGATGACCATTCCGGCGCACGACGAACAGCCCCACCTGCGGACCCACGCAGGCTACGAATGGCTCTACGTGCTCCGCGGACGGCTTCGCGTGAGACTGGCTGACCACGACTTCATCATGGGAGCGGGCGAAGCGGCCGAGTTCGACTGTCAGATTCCGCACTGGTTCGGCGCTGCCGGGCGTGGCAGCGTCGAAGTGCTCAGCCTCTTCGGGAAGCAGGGCGAACGCATCCACCTCCGCACCGCACAGCGCTGACGCGGGAGCGCGGGGTTTCACGCCTGCGCCGTGAGCAGGGCGTCGGCGAGGCCGGTGCGGGCGTAGAGGACCGAACGGCCCGCTCGGTGAGTGCTGGTCAGGCCGGCGGCCCGCAGGGCGGTGAGGTGCTGGGAGACGCCCGCCGCGGAAAGGCCCGACCGTTGGGCGAGTTCGGTGGTCGAGGCGGGGGTGTCCAGTTCGGCCAGGATCAACGCCCGGGACCGGCCGATCACGGCGGCGAGGGCTTCCATGTGCGTATGTGTCCGGCGCTCCCACAACAGGCCGATCCCGCGCGCCGGGTAGGCCAGCTGCGGTGGTTCGGGCGCGACGGAGCGGGTCAGCACCCGCGGCCAGGCGAAGACCGACGGCACCAGGAGCAGCCCGGCCCCGGTCTCGATCCTGGTGATGGCGCAGTGCCGCTCTACCAGGTGGAGGCTGCCGCCGGCCCAACGCACCGTGTGGTGCAGCTCGTCCAGCGCCTGGGCCGTGCCCTGCTCGGCCACCTGGCGCCCCCGGTGGAAGATGTCCGCCTCCAGGACCGAGCGGATCCTGGCCCAGTAGGGCGCTATCGCCAGCCCCCAGTAGACCTCGATCTCCGCCACGATCCGGGGCAGGCAGCTCTGCGGGGTGCGGTGAAGGCTCCGCAGCCGGGAGGGCAGAGCGCCGTCGCGCTCTGCGGCCAGGCGATCGACGTCCTGCCGTACCTGCTCGGGGTCGGTGGCCTCGATGGCGGCCAGCTCGTCGGCAAGGCCGGGAGAGGAGGTCGTCGGCGCCGGGTTGAGGAAGTCGGGGAGGTGGCCGCTGGGCGGGATCATGTCGGCCAGCCAGCCGCGATCGAGGCCCGCGGCGGCGAGCCGGGGGCGTACCTGGTCGGCCCAGTTGCGGTGCGGGCGCGGCACGACCGCGGCGGCCAGCGCTCTGACGCTGGTGACGACTTCCCACATGGGCGAGACGGCGAACCGGGTCTCGGCCAGATCGTTCACCGAGAAGGCGAGCCGCGCCTTCATGCCGCCTCCATGATTCGGTCTCAGCTTAATCAGTGGATCCTCGACCCTCTGCCCAGCAGTATCCCGGAAGCAGGACAACGCGAAAGGCAGTCATGTTCATCTCCTCCTCCGTCGATGCCGCGACTCAGCGGAAGGCGCGGCAGTTCCGAGCCCTGAGCACCGAGCCCGTGCTGGTGCTGCCCAACGCCTGGGACGCCGCCAGCGCGGCCGTCATCGCCGCGGCCGGCGCCACGGCGATCGCCACGACCAGCGGTGGCGTCTCGTGGTCGCTGGGCCGCGGGGACGGGCAGCGGCTCGGCCGGGGCGAGATGGTGGAGGCCGCGCGGCGCATCGTGGACTCCGTCGACGTGCCGGTGACGGTCGACGTGGAGGGAGGGTACGGGCCGGATCCGGCGGATGTCGCCGCGACCGTGCGGGCGGTGGTCGAGGCCGGGGCGGTGGGCGTCAATCTGGAGGACTCCACGGCCGTCGGCGGTCCTCTGTTCGACGTGGCCGAGCAGAGCGCCAGGCTGCGCGCCGCCAGGGAGGCCGCGGCCGCCACGGCCCTGCCGGAACTGTTCGTCAACGCCCGTACCGACGTCTTCCTGTTCGGGATCGGTGCACCGGACGGGCGGCTGGGCGAGGTGCTGGAGCGGACGGAGGCCTACGCGGAGGCGGGAGCCGACGGCATCTTCGTTCCTGGCCTGCTCGACCTGGACGCGCTGAACACCCTCTGCGCGGCATCGCCGCTGCCGGTCAACGCGATGGCCGTCGCGGGTGGGCCGAGTGTCACCGAGCTCGCGCAGGCCGGGGTACGCAGGGTCAGCCTGGGCACCGGGTTGGCCCAGGCCGCGTACGCCGCGACCCGGCGAGCCGCCGCGGAGCTGCTCGGCACGGGAGGTCTCACGGCGCTGGACGGCTCGCTGGACTTCAGCGAACTCGACGTCCTGTTCCGCCGTTGATCGAAGCTAGGACAGGAGGGAGTCGTAGGCGACCGAGTGCCGCTGCCCCGACATGAAGGACAGGAACTGCCTGACGAAGGCGCCGCGCGAGTAGGCGTCGGCTCCGCCGGCCAGATCGCGGTGGAAGGCCGTGCGGAACAAGCTCTGGAACTCCTGCGCGTCGATCGCCTGGTCGTCGTCGCCGTCGGTGACGTCGAACAGCACGTCGGCGACCTTGATCAACCCTGAGCCGGGCAGCGAGACGGCCGAGGCGGCGTATTCCTGTCGTGTGACGCGCCCGTCGCCGTCGGTGTCGAGATTGGTCTGCAACTCCCGCCACCAGGTGGCGTAGGCGTTGTAGAGCCGCTCCTCGTCCTGTTCGTCCAGGTCGAGCCGGGTGGCGAGCTCTCTTGCCATGGCCGCCAGGTCGGGCCAGGTGAGGTAGCCGTCGCCCGTCTGGTCCAGGACCTCGGTGAAGAACCGGTCGGCCGAGCGGGTGGTCGGGTTGACGTCGTCGGGGGCCGGGGTGATGAGCCTGACCATGGCCGCGACCTGGCCGGCCTTGCGGCGTACGGTCTGCCATGGCCCGGAACCACCGTCGTGGCCGGGATCCAGCAGGCTCACGAGCGAGTTGACGTCCACCCAGCCGTCCGGGAGCACGCGGGTGGCGATTCCGGCGGTGAGGTACGCCCCGTGCATGAGCGCCCGCGCCCCCGGGAGGTCGGGCAGGGCGACCCGCCGGCAGAAGGGCTCCGGCAGCGACGCGATGGTGATCGCGGCGGCTACGGGGCCCGCCACGGTCCGGCCCGCGGCCCACACCGCGGGATGGTTGCGCAGCAGGGGCGGTGCGGGCACGTTGGCGAAGAGCCGGTAGAGGATGACGCGCACGGCCTCGGTGCTCTCCAGGCGGTGGTCGATCATGTCGTCGTAGTAGGACCAGAACTCCCGCACCGTCGCGGGGAGCCGGTCGCTGTCGCCCTCGATCAGGGCCAGGAACGCACGGAACTCGGCATAGAGCCGTTCGAGCGCGGGTCCGTCGAGCGACTCGCCGCTCAGCCGGTACATCGTCACCGTCGATTCGAACAGGGTCGCCACCACCCAGGCGCGGGCTTCGGCGTCCTTTCCGTCGTAGGGACGGCCTTGCGGGTCGGTGCCCGACATGCGGGCGTGCAGGCGGTTGAGGCGGGTCGCCTCCCGGGTGCGGACGTGCTGGTCAGGGTTGAGCACGCGCTGCATGCTCACCAAGGTGTTGCGCAGCCGCCGCCACGGATGCGCCACGAACGTCGAGTTTTCGATCAACGCGGCGCCGATCTGCGGATGCGCGGCCTCCAGAACCGTGGCGCGGGTCACCGCGAGGCCCCACCGCGCGTCGTTGACGAGGCGGCGCAGCATCGAGTCCGGCCCGAAGGCATCGGCGGTGCTCTGGCTCATCGAGATTCCTCTCCCGTGGCGGCGGTCGACTGACGGACATCGCCGAACCGGCGCTGGCGCGATCGGTAGGCGTCAAGGCATTCCCAGAGGTGGGTCGCGCGGAAGTCCGGCCACAGCACCTGCGGGAAGACCCACTCGGCGTAGGCCACTTGCCAGAGCATGAAGTTGGAGATGCGTTGCTCTCCGGAGGTGCGGATGACCAGGTCCACATCCGGCGTGTCGGAGTAGGGGAGATGCCGGGCGAAGGTGGCCTCGGTGACCTGCTCGGCCGGCACGTCGGCGCGGATCAGCGAGCGGGCGGCCTCCACGATGTCGCGGCGCCCGCCGTGATCGAAGGCGACCGTCAGTGTCATCTGCCTGTTGTCGCTGGTGAGCGTCATCAGGTCGGTGATGTCGCGGACCAGGGTGGGTGGGATCCGCGGATCGGACATGCCCAGGAACCTGCACCGGACGCCCCGCGCGTGCAACGCCGGTGCGTGCTTGCGGATGGCCCGGCGCACGAGCCTCATCAGGATGTCGACCTCGCCCGCCGGCCTCCGCCAGTTTTCGGTGGAGAAGGCGTACAGGCTCAACCACCTGATGCCGGCCGAACGCGCCTCCTCGATGATGTCCACGACGGCGGCCTCCGCCGCCTCGTGGCCCGCGGTGCGCGGCAGCGATCGCTGCGCGGCCCACCGCCCGTTTCCGTCCATCACGCAAGCCACGTGACACGGCAATCCGCTGACGACTTCCATAGCTGACCGTAACTATACCATTACCTGTGGTGACGGTGGCGGGCAGGCGGGTTTCATGCGGAGATCATGCGCCCCGTGATCGATCGTGGTCAGTGACGTCAGTCGCGCTACGGAGGTAACGCATGAAGCACATCCGACACGCAACCGTCCGCCTCGTGGGCCGGGTCCGCATGGGAGGCATGTACACCTACTGGAACTTCTGGAACTAAGAGGGCCGACGAGTGACGCACGCACCTGGTTCGGAGCGGCCCCCCGGGCCCCGAGGGCACTGGTTGTTCGGCAACACCGAGGAGTACGACCGGGACAGGAACGGTTTCCTGGAACGGTGTCACCGTGAATACGGGGACGTCTTCTCGTTCGACGCCCGCACCATCGTGGTGTCCTCACCGGATCAGGTGCATGCGTTGCTCACCAGGACCAACCGAGACTTCCTGGCCGAGAATTCGCCGCTGGCGGGAAACACGGACACCGAGCGGATGGCGGCCGACGCCGAGCTGTGGACGACGACCCGCCGCGCCGGCTGGCAGGGGCTGCACAGGAGGGTCGCGCAGGCGCACGCCGAACGCCTGCGGGAGATCTTCCTCAAGACCGTCGGTGACGGGGACATCGACGTGCTCGCCACGATGGCCGACTTCTTCGGCCGGGCGACCGCCGACTTCTGCCTGAGCGCGGACGCGGAAGGCGTGCCGGAGACGCTGGCCGAGAGCGTCGCGGCCATCGACCCCCTGTCGCGTGACTCGCTGCAGCTCCCGCCGTGGTGGCCGTCGCGCAAGGTGCGGCGCTTCGCCCGCTCCCGCAAGCGGCTCCTGGCGCTCATGACCGACATCGTGCGCCGCCGCCGCTTGGCCGGGGACTCCGCCGCCCAGGACCTCCTCGGCGTGCTGCTCGCCCCGGGCGATCAGCAGCTGTCCGACCTGCAGATCGAGCGGTTCCTGCGCGGGATCATGCTGGCCGCCCTGGGCGTCCCGGCCGCCGCGCTCACCTGGATCGTGTACGAGCTCAGCACGCGACCCGACGTGCTGGCCCGGCTGGAGGCCGAGGCCGCGCCGGCCGGCGAGGTCCCGGTCATGGGGGACCTGCCGTACACCGAGGCGTTCGTCAAGGAGGTGCTCAGGCTGTGGCCGCCGACCTGGCTGATCGGCAGGACCGTACGTCACGACACCGAGCTCGACGGGTGGCGTCTCAAGACGGGGGATCAGGTGCTGTTCAGCCTGTATCGGCTGCATCGCGATCCGCGCTGGTGGTCCGACCCCGACCAGCTGGTGCCGGAACGGTGGCTGGAGCCTCGTGCCGCGCCCGTCAGGCACACCTACCTGCCCTTCGGCGCCGGGCCGAGGGTGTGCGTGGGGACCCAGCTCGGCATGATGCAGCTGACGTTGGCGACGGCCTGGCTGGTCAGCGGCATGAACCTGGCGCGGACGCAGGAGCAGGCGATGGTGCCCGACTTCAGCGGTCTGCTGGTGCCGCGTGACCTGAGGGTCCGGCTGGAGCGGAAGGCGGTGCGGCAAGGCGCCTGATCTTCTCCTGGACGTTCCCGGCTTCGACCGCGCGGTGCTGCTTGTGGTAGAGATCGAGCGCTCGCTGCCAGGCGTCGCGGGCGGCGGCGGGCCGGCCCGTTTCGTGGTGGACGTCGCCGATGCGGACGAGGGTGTCGGCGCGCTGGTAGGCGTTGCCGAGTTCCTCGCGTAGTTCGAGGCATCGGCCGTAGTAATCGAGCGCCTGGTCATGTTGTCCCGCCCAGTGGGCGATGTAGCCGAGGCTGTCGAGGGTGGCGGATTCGCCGTTCAGGTCCTCGTGCTTCTGGAACAGCTCCAGAGCCTGCTCGCAGTACGACCGCGCCTGCGGGTAGTGGCCGAGCTTGGCGTGGCACCAGCCGGCGGCGCTGAGCGCGTTGGCCTCCCAGAGGGGGTCTCGGAGTTCGCGCTGGAGGCGCAGGGCGTTCTCCACGTGCGGGAGCGCGCGCTCGGGTGCTCCCCGCTCCAGCCAGGCGAACCCGAGGGTGTGGCTGGTGTGCGCCTGCCCGGCGAGGTCCTCCTCCTGCTCGAACAGCTCGAACGCGAGCAGCAGGTGCTCCAGGCCGTCGTCGGCCCGGGAGTCCTGCGCGTAGGCGTACCCCAGATACCAATGGGAGAAGGCCCGGGGGCCCGGCTGGCCCAGCCGCTCGGCGGCGGCCAGGGCCGTCTCCCAGGACCGGGTGCGCAGCTCGTGCTGGCACCGCTTGTGGTACGTGTCCATCGCCCACGCCAGCCGCCAGACGGCCGCGTCCAGGCCCAGCCTCTCGGCGTGCCGCTGAACGGCGATGAGGCTGGACTGCTCGTCCTCGAACCACGCCCAGGCCGACGCGGCGTCCTCGAACTCCTCCCGCGCGGCCTCGCCGGAGATCCGCGCGGCGAAGGGACGGTTGGGGTTCAGCAGCCGGTCGCCGGCGCACGCGGTGAGCACGTAGGCGTCGACCAGGCGGGTCAGCGCCTCCGCCCGCTCGTGATCGGGCAGGTCGGACTGCGCGCGTTCGGCGGAGTAGAGGCGGACCAGGTCATGCGTGCGATACCGCCCGGGACGGTGCTGCTGGATCAGGTTGGCGGCTTCGAGGTGCCGCAGCGACACCCTGGTGCGGGAGGCGGGCAGGCCGGCGAGCGCGGCGGCCGACCGCAGGCTGATGTCCGGCCACGGCGCCAGACCCAGCAGCGCGAACAGCCGGGCGGTGCCGGGGTGGAGGGCCTCGTACGAGGACTTGAACGCGGCCCGCAGGTCCGCGTTCAGATCACCGGTCTGCAGGGCGTCGAGGCGGGTGGCGGGGCTGCTCAGCTCCTCGGCGAGGACCGACAGGGGGAAGCCGGGGTGCATGGCCGCGCGCGCGGAGAGCACGCTGATCGCGAGAGGGAGGCCGCCGCTGTGCTCCACGAGGGCGGCCGCGCTGTCGGGATCCGCGCCGATCCTCGATTCGCCCAGGTGGTGGCCCAGCAGGCGGCGCGTCTCGGCGGGCGTGAGGGCGTCCAACCCGATCAGGCTCGCGCCGCGGGTGGCGTTCAGGCCCGGGAGGCGGTTGCGGCTGGTGATCACGACGACGCAGCCGGGGCTGCCGGGCAGCAGCGGCTCGACCTGCGCCACGTCGCGGGCGTTGTCGAGGACGACGAGCAGGCGGCGGTCGGCGACCAGCGACCGGTAGAACCCGGCCTGAGCCTCCTCGCCGGCCGGGATGGCCGCCGCCGGGACACCGAGAGAGCCGAGGAAATGGCGCAGCGCCACATGGGCCGGCAGGGGGTCGCTGCCCGGGTCGAACCCGTGGAGGTTGACGTAGAGCTGGCCGTCGGGGAAGAGGTCGCTGTTGTCGTGCGCCCAGTGCAGGGCCAGCGAGGTCTTCCCCATTCCCCCGGTGGCGCTGATGGCGGCGATGGCCACGCTGTTCCTGGTCCGGTCGCGGGCGAGGCGGTCCAGCTCGGCGCGTTCGCGTTCGCGGCCGACGAAGTGCGGTGGCGGAGCGGGCAACTGCCGGGGGATCGGCGAGAGCACCGGACGTGGCTGGGGTTCCGGCGTGCTGTCGGAGGTGAGGATCCGCTGGTGAAGCTGTTGCAGATCGCGTTCGGGCTCCAGCCCCAGCTCCTCGCTGATCCGTTCGCGCAGTCTCCGGTAGACCGCCAGGGCGTCGGCGCGCCGGCCGCTGCGGTGCAGCGCGAGCATGAGCTGACCGTGCGCCGACTCGCGCAGGGGATGGTCCGCGACGACCGCGGTGAGCTCGGTGACGGCTTCGGCGTGCCTGCCCGTCGCGAGCATGGCCGAGCCCCGCTCCTCCATCGCTTCCAGCCGCAGCTCCTCGAGCCTGGCCACTTCCGCCGGGACGAAGGAGCCGTCGATCCCCACCAGCGGCGCCCCGTGCCATAGTCCCAGCGCCTCGTCGTAGCGGGTCACCGCGGTCTCCGGGTCACCTGCGGTCGCCGCCTTGCGGGCCCGCGCCACACCGTCGAGGAACCTGGCCAGATCGAGCTGGTCGGGTGCCAGCCGCACGACGTACCCGGGCCGCTGCGTACGGATCAGCTCGTCCCCCGCGGCGGCGCACGTCTTCCTGAGGTCGGAGATCAGCATCCTGACGCGGGAGGAAGGGGAATTCGGCAGCGGCTCGCCCCACAGCGACTCCGCCAGCCGCTGGACGGACACCACGCGGTTGGCGCTCAGCAGCAGGATCGTCAGCAACGCCCCCTGCTTGCCGGTCAGGACGACGTGTCCGGTATCGGTCTGGAGCTCCACCGGGCCGAGAAGGCGGAACCTGGCCCGCGTCAGACCTTCAGAACTCACCGGCGACCTCCAGCGGAACCAGCTCCCCGACGTGAGGATAGTCGAGGCTTGATCACCGTCCCTTGGCGATCAGCCGGCCTGGCGTCATGGCAGAGAGGCGCGGGCCTCCAGCCGGGCCGGCACCCCGGGCGGCCGGTACGGCCATTCGAGGTGGCCGTCGGGCGCCATCAGGCCGAGGACCGTTTCGTAGTCCTGCGCCAGGCCCGCCCGCAACACGCGTTCGACGACCTCACGGGGCCGGTTCTCGCAGGCCGCGAAACTGCCCCCCGACGAGCTGGCGCCCGGCACGCCCGACGAGGTCGCCGACGCTCTGCTCGCCCTGCTCCACAAGCGGCTGGTCGGCGAGCCGGTCGCCTCGCTGGCCGTGCTGCGCTCGATGCTCACCCACGCCGACGCCGCCGAGGACTTCCGCGCCGCGGCCATCCGCAGGCTCGGCCAGTTCACGGCGGTCATCCCCGGCATGGACGCCGAGCTGCGCGCCGGCGTGGTCAGCGCGATCATCCACGGTGTGCTGATGGAGCGCTACCTGCTCCGGCTGGGCCCGCTGGCGGACGCCGGCTCCTGCTCGGGCTCGTCACCCACCTCGGTGCCGTCCGGCAGGACCCTGACCTCCTCGTTGTTGATCTCATCGGTGAGATCGCACGACTGGCTGGCGAGCCCGGTCGTCGCGCTCGAGGCGCACCTGCACCACGAACTTGTCGAACCGCTTCGGCAGGTTGAACGATCTCGTGTCCCAATTCGCGCTGCAGGTCCAGCCGGCGGCGTGCGCGGGGGACGAGACGAGGACCACCCCGCCGGCCAGGGTCGCGGCGGTCACCGCCACCGCCGCGTTGGCCCCGCGTCCACACTTCTGCGCGGAGCATCCGCACCGGATTCGCATTTCTCAATTGGCGCGGTGCGGTCGCCGCCGGACCTGCCGTGTTTACTTCGCTGTCATCCGGATCTTTCATTATGAAATGAGTGCGGCGCAGGCCGGTATCGGCCGCTGAATCACCGTCCAACCATGGAACCGCAGGTGGACAGGGGGATTCGGGGCGGCAGAAGCGGAGGTATGCATGGACGTGCGGCTGGACCATCTCGTCTGCTGGGTCTCCGACCAGCTCGATTCCCTGCATTTCTACGAGCAGGTTATCGGCCTGCCGGGGGTGCGGGTCGAGGCGTTTCGCGAGGGAAAGACGGCGTTTCCGAGTGTACGGATCTCGGCCGAGACCATCCTCGACCTGATGGCGTATGACGCCTCCATGGGAGTGGACGAGGGCACCGGGGTCAAGGGCAGCGCCGGGCATCCGATCAATCACTTCTGCCTGGCCGTCGGAAAGGAGGATTTCGACGAGCTGCAGGTCAGGCTGAAGCGGCACGGGGTCGAGATCACGGGCTCCGGCGTCAACTCCTTCGGCGCGCAGGGCATCGCCCCCGAGACGATGTTCTTCCCCGACCCCGACGGCAACGTGCTGGAGGTGCGCTACTACGAGTGACGGCGCAGCTTGGCCCGGGCGGCGCGGCGTACGAGGGGGCCCATGTCCTCCAGGGCCGTCACCAGGCCCGCCAGGCTCTCCAGGGCGTCGAACGCCTGGTTCGCACCGTCCGGGTCCACTCCCTCGTACAGCTCCAGGCCCACGAACGCCGCCGCCGTGGCCTTGGCCAGGCCCGCCACGTCCACGAACTCCGCCAGCGGCGACTTGGCCAGCACCCTCCCCAGGGCCTGCTCGACCTCCTCGATCCACAGGTTGAGGCCGGTGGTGGTGGCCGGTGCGAGTTTGGGATCGGTCTGGCCGCCCGCGAGGACCTGCGCGAGGGCGGCGACGGTGCCCTCCGCCCGCTCCTCCGCGTGCAGCGCGCGGCCGAGGTCGAGGAGCTCGCGGAGGGTGGTGACGGCGGCGAAGCGGGCGCGGTAGAGGGCGATGCGCTGCTTGGAGCCGTGCTCGACGGCGGCCGCGAGGAGCTGGTCGACACTGCCGAAGTGGTAGAAGACGAGGGCCTGGTTGACGCCCGCCGCCGCGGCGATCGTACGGGCGGAGACGCCGGCGATGCCGTGCTCCTTGAGCGTCTCCAGCGCGGCATCGAGCAGTTTGGTACGTGTGTCGGCCATCGGCATCACGTTATCGGGAACGCCGCCCTCGGGGCCGCGGTCGGAACTGTCGGTCGGGTTTGGTAGACAGGCGGGCATGGGTGTGAGCGTCGATGAGTTCCTCCAGTTGCTGGACGAGCTGCCCGGGGTCCGCATGAGCCACGGCGGCGAGTGGATCGGTCTCAAGGTCCGCGACAAGGGCTTCGGCTACCTGTGGGAGGCGACCGAGACCGTCGGGCTCAAGGCCACGATCGAGGAGCAGATCGCGCTGGTGGCCGAGCGGCCCGAGGTGTTCGAGGTGCAGTTCACGGCCGGGCGGTTCGGCTGGGTGGTGGTGCACCTCGACAAGATCGACTCTGACGAGCTGTTCGAGCTGGTGGCCGAGGCCTGGTGTCTGACCGCGCCGAAGGCGATGGTCGCCGAGTTCGAGGCCGCGCATCAAATCGGGCAGGGCGCGTTATAGGTGCATTACGGGTAATGTCGGGCATTGTGGGCGTTGTGCGCGTTCGGTTGCGGGAGTGGCGGGCGGACGACGCGCCGGTCGTGCTGAGGGCCTTCCGGGCGCCGGACCTGCGGACGCAGGCGTCCTGGCCTGTCGTCACGCTCAAGGACGCCGCCGGGTGGATCACCGCCTGGCAGGGGGTGGGCCACGCGTTCGCCGTCACGGTCGAGGGCCCCGAGGGTGAGCAGGTGGTCGGAAACGTCGCGGTGTCCCGCCTCGACGAGCACGACAACGGCTGGGTGTCCTACTGGGTCCTGCCCGAGGCCAGGGGGCGCGGCATCGCCGCGGCGGCCACCGGGGAGCTGGCCCGGTGGGCGTTCGGCGAGCTGGGGCTCTACCGGCTGGAGCTGGGGCACCGCGTCAACAACCCGGCGTCGTGCCGGGTCGCCACGAAGGCCGGGTTCCGGCCGGAGGGCATCGAACGCGGCAAGCTCCGTCACGACGGCGTCCGTCACGACGTCGAACGCCACGCTCGCCTGGCCACAGATCCCCCGCTCCAGACCGGCGAGTGACGCTGAGCGGGCCGCGTCGCGCTATTGTCCGCATGCATGCTCGACCCGATGGCGGCACCTGCCATGGCTCCGAGCATGCAGCCCGTTGTCCGCACGATGGTCCGGAGGCACGCCGGCGTGGCGCGATCACGCTCAGACATTCGTGGGTGGTACTGGTGGGCGCTGGTCGCCACGATCGTGCTCGTGCCGTCCTGCTGCATCGCCCTGGCCGTGTTCTTCGTCTCGGAGGGACTGGAGAACGCCGACCGGTGGGCCAGCGTCGGGGGCTTCTCCGTCAGCGTCCTCGTCGCCGCCGCGGCCTCGATCGGCTGGTTACGGCAGCGCGCCAAGGAAGTGGGCGACCTCGGCACCCTCGACGAGGCCGAGCCGGCGGCGGACGTCGAGGCCGCGCGCGCCGATCGGCTGGCCGCCAGGGTCCGGCAGGTGTGGGAGTCGGAGGAGTTACGGCAACGCCTGCTCGACCCGCAGCCGCTGCCCGTCTCGTGGCGCACGCTCGGCCCGCCGGTCAGCGATCACTGGCGGGTCATCGGGGGCGACGACACACCCGTCGACCTCGACGGCACCCTGGACGATCTCTACCAGACCTTCCACACCAAGCTCCCCAGCATGCGCCTGGTCGCGCTCGGCGAGCCGGGCGCCGGCAAGACCTCCCTGGTCATGCGCTTCGTTCTGGCCTGCCTGGCGGCCCGCGACAAGTCAGGCGACCCGGCCGCGCCCGTGCCGGTGATCCTGAGACTGTCGACCTGGAGTCCGTCGGACAAGTCGCTGCGCGCCTGGATCTACTCACGCCTCCGCGAGGACTACGCCTTCGACGAGCCTCTGGGCACGGACCGCCTGCTGCTCGTCCTCGACGGGCTCGACGAGATGCGGCAAGCCGATCGCGAGACAGCCCTGACCAAGATCAACGCCGCGTTCGGCTCCACTCGTCCGGTCCTCCTGACCAGCCGTACCGGCGAATATCTGGCCACCATCGACTCCAGGGAGGCCGATGTCCTGACCGCCGCGGCCGTGATCGAGCTCAGGCCGCTCGACGCCGTCGCCGTCCGCGACTACCTGACCGTCACCACGAAGCCCGCCCGGCTCGCCGAGTGGGACGGTGTGTTCGCGCAACTGGCCGCGCATCCGGACGGAGAGCTCGCCCGCGGGCTCTCCACCCCTCTGGCCCTGTCGCTGGCCCGGGTCACCTACGCCGAGCGCGCCGCCGACCCGGACGACCTGCTCGCCTTCACGAGCAGGCGTGAGGTGGAGGCCCACCTCCTGACGCAGATCGTTCCCGCGCTCTATTCGGACCCGTCAGGGCATCCGAGCTCGCCCTGGCGCGCGAACGACGTGCACAGGTGGCTCACCTTCCTCGCCCGGCATTTCCGCACTCAGGGCATCTCCGGGGCGGCCTTGGGGGACAGGGTCGCGCCTGTGGCGAGCAGCGTGATCACCGGTCTCGTGGCCGGTCTGGGCACCGGCGCGGCATTCGGCCTCGCGGCGGACGCCTCTCTGGGCGCCATCGCAGGTACGGCCATGGCGCTGGGCATCTTGGGTTACTACGCCTTCGCCAACACGGTTCCGGAGCGTAGGAGCCAGTGGGGGGCATGGGCCGCCGCGGCGGTGTGCTTCGCCGCCGTTCACTGGTACCTCGCGGCGGGAGACAGCCTGCCGGCCGGTGCCGCGAGCGGCATCGCGGCGGTGGCCGCGCTCTGGGCCCTCACGGTGTTGTCGCCTGCCCTGATCGCTCTTCAGGCGGTGATCCTCTCTTTCGCCGTCACGCTCGGGATCATCGGTGGGCCCGCCGCCTCGCCGTACGCGCTCGCCCTGGCGGCGCTGGCCGTGGTCGTCTTCATGACGATTCTGCAGACTTCCCGCACGAGCTTCGTCGTGGCGCGCATCTTGCTCGCCGCGACCGGCCGGCTGCCATGGGATGTGACGGCGCTCCTGGAGGACGGCTACCAACGAGGTGTGTTCCGGAAAGTGGGCGGCCTGTACTACTTCCGACACGACCTCCTGAGAGTGCGGCTGGCCCACCCGCACCGCTCTTAGTGCAGGGGCAACAGCGGGACGAATGGCCACGTACCGCCCCGCTGATCTACCCTTTCTTGGTGGACAGCGAGAGCCTGGCCGCAGCCGGTCTCCTGGAAGCCCTGAGCCGGGCGTCAGGGATGCTCGCGGAATTACGTCACCCGTTCGCCAGAAGCGAGCCCTTCTCCTATTTCCTCCCGCCCGCGGGCGCCCGCGTCGGCACCGGCCTCACGCTGCCCGACGGCCGCGAGGTCCGTTTCGAGATCTCCATCGCCGTCTTCGCCGGCGCCTTCCACATCGAGGGGTCGATCACCGCGGAGGACGAGACGCTGTTCGAGCTCCCGCGCAAGAGCGTGCCGGACATCCATGACGCCCTGGCCGTGCTGGACGACTACGCGGGGGAGGTGGTGGCCCCGGCGGGGCGGCTGATCGACCAGCAACTGGACGAAATTGTCTAATTGTCAGACAATGGCGAGCATGAGAAACGGACCACTCGCCGTTGTCGCTGCCTCCGTGCTCTGGGGCACGGCCGGGACGGCAGGACTGCTCGTCTCCGCCGACTCCGTCGCGCTGGCCGCCGCGCGGCTGGTCATCGGGGGGACGGTGCTCGCGCTCGTGGCCGGGGCCGGCGTCAGGAAGGCGATCAGGCCGGGCCTGCTGCTGGCCGCCGTCGCGGTGGCCGCGTACCAGCTCTGCTTCTTCGCCGCCGTCGGCCGCACGGGGGTCGCCATCGGCACCGTGGTGGCGATCGGGAGCGGGCCCGTCTTCACGGGGTTGCTGTCCTGGCTCCTCCACGGTCACCGGCCGAGCGGGCGGTGGGCCGCGGCGACTGCGGCGGCCATCTGCGGGTGCGCCGCGGTCATCGTGGGAGGCGGGGCCGAGGCCGGCGGGCAGACGGTCTCGGGAGTGCTGTTCGCGCTGCTCGGCGGCCTGGTCTACGCCTTCTACGCGGTCATGGCGGCCCGGGCGATCGGCCGCGGGACCGAGTCCAACGCGGTCATGGGGGTCATGTTCGGCGGCGCGGCACTGATCATGCTGCCCGTCCTGCTGGCGAACGGGGTCGCCTGGATGGGCGAGCCGCGCGGGCTGCTCGCCGTCGTCTACCTGGGCCTCGGCACCACGGCCCTGTCCTATTTCCTGTACGGCAGGGGCCTGCGGACCACGCCGGTGGCCACGGCCGCCACGCTGGCCCTGGCGGAGCCGGCCGTCGCGGCGCTGCTCGGCCTGGTGGTGCTCGGCGAGCGGCTGGCCCCGATCTCGATCGCGGGCCTGGTGCTCCTCGCGCTGAGCCTGGTGGCCGTGGCGATCCCGGAGAAAGTACGCGAGCAAGAGCTTCTGCCGGAAAGGGAGCTAGAGTCGCAGCCGTGACGTTGCCGCTCAGACCCGTCTCCACCGTCGGCGCGCTCGCCGACGCCCTGCGCGGCAGGGTGCTGTCCGGCGAGATCCCGCCCGGCACCCCGCTGCCCGAGCAGGAGATCGCCGCCTCGTACGGCGTCGCCAGACCGACCGTGCGGGAAGCGCTGGCGAGCCTCGTCCACGAGGGGCTGCTGAGACGCGAGCGCAACCGCAGCGCTTATGTCCCTGAGGTGACGCTTTCGGACCTCGACGATCTCATGTACGTCCGCAGGCCGCTCGAAGACCTCATGGCGCAGGCCGTGGCCGGGCAGCGGGTTCCCGGGGCGGAGGCCGCACTGCACCGGATGGCGGCCCTGCCCGCCGACGCGCCCTGGTCGGAGTGCGTGGCCGAGCACATGGCGATGCACCAGGCGCTGATCGAGGCCGTGGGGAGCCCCCGGCTCGAACGGCTCTACGGAGTCCTGGCCGCGGAGACGCGGCTCGGGACGGTGCGGCTCCGGGAGGTCTACACGGACCGGGACGTCCTGGTGCGCGAGCATCGCGAGCTGCTCGACGCCATCGCCGACGGCCCGGAGGACGCGGCCAGGGCGGCGGTGGCCGCGCATCTCAGCCACTCGTGGGGCGGTCACTGACGGGGTCAACCGCACCATTGTGTGCGAACCCTTGCGGGACAGCCCCTGAACTCGCAAGAATCGCGCCCATGCACGGCAATCCGATGCCGGACTCCTACGTATATGTCACGGAAGAGGGCGTCACCCGTCACTACGCGGACGGTAGCGTCGAGGCTCTCGCCTGGGAGGACGTGGTGGAGGTCCGTGTCGTCACCGAAGCCGAAGCCGGGGAGGACGTCCTCTACATCCTGCTCGACCGCGACGGCGACGGTTGTGTCGTGCCGCGTTCGGCCACGGACGCCACCTTCCTGGCGCGGCTGCGCTATCTGCCGGACTTCGACCTCGATCGGCTGGCCCTGGCCGCCGACTCCGCGCGTGACGGGGTTGTGGTCGTCTGGCGCAGTCCTGACCCGCCGTCCGCATTGCCGGATCTGGAGTACGACTAGCGGCTTGATTCGGCGGCAACCTGCCGAAATTCCACCGTAAACCGTACATTTTGCCAGCTAGACCGCTGCACTTATGGATCGTTCCGTCAAGCCCTTCAGCTGCTGAGCCCTCGTCCGATTGTGGACATTGGACGTTATTCCCCGTACCGGAATCGATCTTTACTCTTTAGTGGGGGCCGCCGCCCTTGATTGTGCGTGGGACATGTCAACCCATGTGGTTCAAGGAACGTCCTGTTATCGCGGTGCACAAGAGTTCTCAGGGTGGTGCTATGAGGGTGGGGACTGGGGAGTCCGTTGTCGTGCTCCTCGGGGCCGTGCCACGCCGCGCGTCGAGCATCTGGACGCGCGCGTACCTACGGCTCCTGTTAGGCGGTGATACGACATGCGCACTGCTGGCATGCGTATGCGTGCTGAGCATCAGGCTCATCGCCGGGGTGTTCATTCCGTGGGTCGAGTTCATGCTCGGACTCGGCCTGATCGTCGCCTGGCCCGTCGCGCTCATGATGGGCGGCGCGTACCGGCAGCGTGCCAACGGCGAGGGAACGGACGAGTTCAAGGCCGTCTTCAACGGCGGTGTCGGCCTGATGGCGACCGTCGCCATCCTGGCCTACGCGACGCAGACCGCGGTCGCCCGCAGCTTCGTGATGGCGATGCTGCCGCTGGCGCTGCTGTCCACGCTCTACTTCCGCTACCGGATGCGTAAGCGTCTCCACCGAAGGAGAGCGGTGGGCGACTACATGCGTCAGGTGATCGCGGTCGGGCACCGGGAGTCGATTCTCGACCTGGTGATGCAGTTCAGGCGGCAGCCGCACCACGGAATGCAGGTGGTGGGAGCCTGCCTTCCGGACAGCGCGATGGACATCGACCTCGACGGCATCCCCGTGCTCGGCTCCTTCGGCGACGTGGCCACGGTGGTCGAGCGCGTGCAGGCCGACGCCGTGGCCGTGCTGGCCTGCCCGGAGCTGGACGGAGCCGCGCTGCGCCGGCTGGCCTGGAGCCTGGAGACCGCGCGCACCGACCTCTTCGTGGCCCCCGCACTCATGGACGTGGCCGGGCCGCGTATCAGCATCAGGCCGGTCGCGGGGATGCCGCTCCTGCACCTGGAGCACCCCGAGTTCGACGGCACCAAGCAGGTCGCGAAGACCGTCTTCGATCGCCTGGTCGCGGCGGCCGCCCTGCTGCTCCTGGCGCTGCCGCTGCTGGCCATCGCGCTGGTGATCCGCCTCACCAGCCAGGGGCCGGCGCTGTTCCACCAGATCAGGGTCGGCAAAGGCGGCAAAGAGTTCCATGTAGTGAAATTTCGTACGATGGTGGTTGATGCGGAGCGGCTCAAGAGCGCACTTCTGGAAGCGAACGAGTTCGACGGCGTGCTCTTCAAGATTAGGAACGATCCAAGAATCACGCGGGTAGGCGCTTTCCTGCGGAAATACTCGCTCGACGAGCTGCCCCAGCTGCTGAACGTGCTCCGAGGAGAGATGTCCCTGGTCGGCCCCCGCCCGCCGCTGCCGGAGGAGGTGGGCCAGTACGGCGCCGACGTCCGCCGCCGGCTGGTGGTCAAGCCGGGCATGACCGGGCTCTGGCAGGTCAGCGGCCGCTCCAACCTGAGCTGGGAGGAGTCCGTACGCCTCGACCTGCGGTACGTGGAGAACTGGTCGCTCATCCTCGACCTGCAGATCCTCTGGAAGACCTGGTCCGTCGTCACCCGTGGAGAAGGGGCTTACTAGCGGTGAAAGCACTCGTGCTCGCCGGGGGGTCGGGCACACGGCTCCGGCCCATCACGCACACCTCGGCCAAGCAGCTGGTGCCGGTCGCGAACAAGCCGGTCCTCTTCTACGGGCTGGAGGCGATCGCGGCGGCGGGGATCAGGGAGCTTGGTCTGGTGGTCGGCGACACCCACGCGGAGATCGAGTCCGCCGTGGGGGACGGCTCGGCCTTCGGGCTGCAGGTCACGTACCTGCGACAGGAGGCCCCGCTCGGGCTCGCGCACGGCGTGCTGATCGCCAGGGAGTTCCTGGGCGACGAGGACTTCGTCATGTACCTGGGCGACAACTTCGTGGTGGGCGGCATCAACGACCTGGTGGACAGGTTCGCCCGCGAGCGGCCCGCCGCCCAGATCATGCTCACCAGGGTCGGCGACCCGCGCCAGTTCGGGGTGGCCGAGCTCGACGCCTCCGGCCGGGTGGTCGGCCTGGAGGAGAAGCCCGCCCGCCCCAAGAGCGACCTGGCGCTGGTCGGCGTCTACCTGTTCAGCCCGGCCGTCCACGAGGCGGTGGCCGAGCTCAAGCCGTCGTGGCGGGGCGAACTGGAGATCACCGACGCGATCCAGTGGCTGATCGAGGCGGGCCTGCGCGTCGAGTCCTCGGTGATCTCCGGCTACTGGAAGGACACCGGCAACGTCACCGACATGCTGGAGGTCAACCGGCTGGTCCTGGAGTCGGTCGAGCCCAGCGTACGCGGGCAGGTGGACGACGCCAGCGAGCTGGTGGGCCGGGTGGTCGTCGCGGAGGGGGCCGTGGTCGAGCGGTCCAGGATCGTCGGCCCGGTGATCATCGGCCACGGCGCGCGGATCCGTGACAGCTACGTCGGCCCCTTCACCTCCATCGGCGCCGACTGCGCCGTCACCGGCAGCGAGATCGAGTATTCGATCGTGCTGCCCAGGGCCTCCATCGCCGGGGTCGGCCGCATCGAGTCGTCGCTGATCGGCCATGACGTCGAGGTCACCCCCGCGCCCAACACGCCCAGAGCCCACCGTCTCGTGCTGGGCGATCACAGCAAGGTACAGATCAGTTCATGACCCGGATCCTGGTGACGGGCGGTGCGGGCTTCATCGGCTCGCACTTCGTCCGCAATCTGCACGATATGTACGTCACGGTGCTGGACAAGCTCACGTATGCCGGCAACCGGGCCAACCTTGAGGGAGTGCGGCACGAGTTCGTGCACGGGGACATCTGCGACGCCGAGCTGCTCAGGAGCGTCGTCCCCGGCCACGACCTCGTGGTGAACTTCGCGGCCGAGTCGCACGTGGACCGTTCGATCGAGGGCGCGGCCGAGTTCATGCGCACCAACGCGCTGGGCACCCAGACCCTCCTCCAGGCGTGCCTGGAGGCCGGGGTGCCGAAGGTGGTCCAGGTGTCGACCGACGAGGTGTACGGGTCGATCGACATCGGCTCGTGGGACGAGGACGCGCCGCTGCGCCCGCGCTCGCCGTACGCGGCGTCGAAGGCCGCCGGCGATCTGATCGCCCGGGCCTACGCGATCACCTACGGCCTGAACGTCTCGATCACCAGATGCGGCAACAACTACGGGCCGGGACAGTACCCGGAGAAGCTCATCCCGCTGTTCCTGACGAACCTGATGCGCGGCCGGAAGGTCCCCCTGTACGGCGACGGCGGCAACGTCCGCGACTGGATCCACGTCGCGGACCACTGCGCCGGCATCCGGCTGGTCGCCGAGAAGGGGGAGCCGGGCGAGGTCTACAACATCGCGGGCACGGCCGAGCTGACCAACAAGGAGCTGACCGGCCGCCTGCTCCAGGCCTGTGGCAGGGGCTGGGACGCGGTCGAGTACGTCGAGGACCGCAAGGGCCACGACCGCAGGTACTCGATGGACGACGCGAAGCTGCGGGCGCTCGGCTACCGGCCGGAGATCCCGTTCGAGCAGGGGCTGAAGGACACCGTCCGCTGGTACGCCGAGCACCGGGACCGGTGGACCTCGTGATCGATCGGTTGCGCCGGGAGGCGGCATGAGGTGGCTCATCACGGGCGCCGGCGGCATGCTCGCCGCGGACGTCCTGGACAGGGCGGCATTGACGGGAGAGCCGGTGCTCGCGCTCGGGCGGGCCGAGCTGGACCTGTGCGACAGGCGCGCGGTGCGTGACTTCGTGTCCGCCTACCGGCCGAGAGTCGTGATCAACTGCGCCGGCTGGACCGCGGTGGACGACGCCGAGGCAAGCGAGGCGGAGGCGCTGGCGGTCAACGGGCATGCCGTGCGCTGGCTGGCCGAGGCCTGCGACCTGGCGGGGGCGCGGCTGGTGCACGTCTCCACCGACTACGTCTTCGACGGGGACGGCGTGGTGCCGTACGCGGAGGACGCGCCGACGGGGCCGATCAACGCGTACGGGCGGACCAAGCTCGCCGGGGAGTACGCGGCGCTGGAGCACGGGCACTACGTGGTGCGCAGCGCCTGGCTCTACGGCGCGGGCGGCGCGAACTTCGTGTCGACCATGATCCGGCTGGCGGCCGAGCGGCCCACGGTCGACGTGGTCGACGACCAGCACGGCCAGCCGACCTGGGCGGCCGACCTGGCGGACTATCTCGTCCGGCTGGCCCGGTCGGACCTGCCGCCGGGCGTCTACCACGGCACCAGCGCGGGCGAGACCACCTGGTGCGGGTTCGCCAAGGAGATCTTCAGCCTGCTCGGCGCCGACCCGGACCGCGTGCGCCCGGTGACCAGCGAGGCCTTCCCCCGCCCGGCCAAGCGGCCGGCCTACAGCGTGCTCGCGCACGCCCGGGGGGAGCCGATCCGGCACTGGCAGGCGGCGCTGCACGCGGCCTGGCCGGTGCTGATGCGTGGACGCCGGTGCAGCGTCGTCTGAGGGACTCGATGCTGTGGCTCATGGTCGCGGGCCTCGCCGGGTGGGCGGGACTGCGCCTGTGCGGATGGGAGCCGAAGTTCGTCTGGTCCCAGCTCGTGTCGTTCACGCCGTACGCGGCCGTGCTCGCGCTGGTGCCGCTGGGGTTCGCGGTCTTCTTACGCTCCGGGGCGCTGCTGGCGGCCGCGCTCGTCGTGACCGTCGCCTTCGCGGTCATCGTGCTGCCGCGCGCGATCCCGGAGGGCAACCCGCCCGCCGGCGGCCCGGTGCTGCGGGTGATGGCCGTCAACCTGCTGCACTCTTCCGTGCTGCCGCCCGACCTGGTCGACGCGGTCGAGCGCGAGCGGCCGGACGTGCTGCACCTGCTGGAGTTCACCGACCTGATGCGGCAACGGGTGGAGGAGCTCGGGCTGGGGCGGCTGCTGCCGTACAAGATCGTCCTGCCGGGGGAGGACTCCCAGGGAGCGGCGATCTACTCGCGTTACCCGCTGCGGCCGGGGGACGCGCCGATCGCGGCCCCCGCCTTCGTGGAGAGCCCGCGCCACCTTCCCGCCGTCGTCACCCTGCCGGGCGGGCGGGAGGTGGACCTCGTCGCGGTCCACGCGTGCGCGCCCTCCGAGGGCTGGCGTACGGCGTGCTGGGCGTCGAGCATCCGGGCGCTGCCACCCGCCGGAGGACGCCTGCGGGTGCTGGCCGGGGACTTCAACTCCACCCTGGACCACGCGGTGCTGCGCGACCTGATCGCCACCGGCTACCGGGACGCCGCCGACGTCACCGGCAAGGGGCTGGCCATGACCTGGCCCTATTACCAGCAGCCGCGGTTGTTCCCGAAGGTGGCCATCGATCATGTGCTGGCCGACCCCCGGATCGCGATCCGGAGCTTTCAGACCCTGCGGATGCCCCGGACGGACCATCGCGCGACGCTCACCGAGCTGGTCCTCCCGTGATGTCACGTTTCCGGAGCCGGAACCGATATGTCATGGACACCCAGGGGGATGGATGACGAGGTTGCCGGAGCAGGCCTCCAGGAAGACCATACTCGGCACCACACTGGACGCCCTCACCATGCGTCAGGTGATCGCGCGGTGCGTGGCGGCGGTCTCGGAGAACAGGAGGCTCACCATCGGCGTGGTGAACGCCGCCAAGGTGGTCAACATGCGTACGGACGCCGCGTTACGGCAGTCCGTGGTCGACAGCGATCTCGTGCTGGCCGACGGGCAGGCGGTGGTCTGGGCGGCGCGGATGCTCGGTCACCGGCTTCCCGAGCGGGTGGCGGGCATCGACCTGTTCACGGAGCTGATGGCCGAGGGGCACCGGCGCGGCTACCGCGCCTATTTCCTGGGCGCGACCGACGAGGTGCTGGCCCGCGTGCTGGCACAGGTACGGCTGCGCTACCCCGGGCTGGGCATCGCCGGTTCGCGCAACGGATATTTCCCGGTGGAGGACTCGGCCGAGGTCGCCGCCGAGATCGCCGAATCCCAGGCCGACCTGCTGTTCCTCGGCATCACCTCGCCGAAGAAGGAGATCTTCATCCGCGAGTGGGGCGAGAGCACCCGGGCGCGGATCATCCACGGCGTGGGCGGCTCGTTCGACGTGCTGGCCGGGCACACCCGCAGGGCGCCGGTGCGCTGGCAGCGCCTGGGCCTGGAATGGCTCTACCGCATGCTGCAGGAGCCGTTGCGGCTCGGTCCGCGCTACGTGCGGACCAACGGCAGATTCCTGCTCCTGGTGCTCCGGGAGCGGGCCGGTGTCAAACGCAGGATCGAGGAGACGACGTGACGGATCACCGGATCGCTCTGCTGAGCTCCGGACATCAGGACTTCGTGACGGGCATGGTGGACCTGTCCGTGCGCGGGCTGCCGCCGGGCTACGCCGACGGCGAGTTCGTGTTCACCCGCCGGGGCCGCCAGAACGACGACGGGACGTGGACGGCGGTGCCGGAAGGGCGCAGCATCCGTTACTCGGCGATCGTCGCGCTCGGCGTGGGGACCCTGACGGAGCAGCGGCAGCGGGCGGCCCTGGCCGGTGACAGCCTCCTCGACCTGGTGGGCAACCTGATCAAACGGCTGCCGGAGGTGACGGGGGTCGGCGACGCCGCGCTGATCTGCTGGGCGGCCGCCGAGGCCGGGCACACCGATCTGGATCTGGCGCTGAGCCGGCTCGCGGAGCTGGACGCGGACGGCCCGATCTACACCGTCGAGGCGGCGTGGGCGCTGGCCGCCCTGGTCGCGGCCGGCGTGACCGACGGCCGGGCCGAGCGCGCCCGTGAGCGGCTGCTGGCCGGGCTGGCGGGCAACCGGCTCTACCCGCACGCGCTCGGCAAGGGGGCGCTGGTCCCCCGGTACCGCGCCCACGTCGGCTGCTTCGCCGACCAGGTCTACCCGCTGCAGGCGCTGGCCAGGCTGCACGCCGCCACCGGCGACGCCGAGGCGTTGAGCGCGGCCGAGCAGGTGGCGGAGGGCATCTGCCACGCGCAGGGCCCGCAGGGGGAGTGGTGGTGGCACTACGACGCCCGTACCGGGTCGGTGGTCGAGGGCTATCCGGTCTACAGCGTCCATCAGCTGTCGATGGGGCCGATGGCACTGCTCGACCTGGCCGACGCGGGGGGCACCGCCTACGTGGCGGAGATCTCCAAGGGCCTCGACTGGATGATCGAGCGGCCGTCCTTCGTGCTCGAGGAGCTCGCTCTGACGTGGCGCAAGGAGGCCAGGGCGGATCCCCGCAAACTGGTGCGCGGGGTGCGGGCCGTGGCGACGGGGGTGCATCAGGGGATGCGCCTCGGCGTGCTGGACCGGATCTATCCGCCGGTCGCCGTCGATCGGGAGTGCCGGCCGTACGAACTGGGGTGGTTGCTGTACGCGTGGCTGTCCACTTGTGGACAGCCCTCGTGACTTCCGCCTGATTCGGTGCGATAGATCGAGTTCAGGGCTCGGGGGAGTTTCGGCTCAAGGGGGGTTCTCGTGTTGAGGCGGCTTCGCCATGCGCTCCTTTCCGTCCTGCTACTCACCACCGGCCTGACGCTCATCGCGCCGTCCGCGGCGCAGGCGCTGCCGGGCAGCTTCCAGAGACAGGTCGTCTTCAGCGGACTGACCAACCCGACCAACATCGAGTTCGCCTCGGACGGCCGGGTGTTCGTCGCCGAGAAGAGCGGCCTGATCAAGGTCTTCGACTCGATCACCGACACCACACCGGCGATCTACGCCGACCTGCGCACGCAGGTGCACAACTTCTGGGACCGCGGGCTGCTCGGCATGGCCCTGCACCCGAACTTCCCGGCCGACCCGCGCATCTACGTCCTGTACGCCTACGACGCGGTGCCCGGCGGCACCGCGCCGCGCTGGGGCACGACGGGCGTGAGCGCCGACCCCTGCCCGACCCCGCCCGGCGCCACCGGCGACGGCTGCCTCATCACCGGGCGCTTATCCTCGCTGGCGCCCTCGGGAGGCTCGGTCGCCGAGACCCCGCTGATCACCGACTGGTGCCAGCAGCACCCCAGCCACTCCGTCGGCGACCTCAAGTTCGGCCCCGACGGCATGCTCTACGCCAGCGGCGGCGACGGTGCCAGCTTCAACTTCGCCGACTACGGCCAGGACAACCTGACCAGCTCCGACGTCACCCCGGACAACCCGTGCGGCGACCCGCCGTCGCCGGTCGGCACGGCGCTCACCCCACCGGCCGCCGAGGGCGGCGCGCTGCGCTCGCAGGACCCGCGCACCGGCGGCGACCCCGCGGCACTCAACGGCACCGTCATCAGGATCGACCCGAACACCGGCGCGGCCGCCCCCGGCAACCCGAACGCCGGCAGCAGCGACCCCAACGTGGCCAGGATCATCGCCTACGGCCAGCGCAACCCGTTCCGTTTCACCATCCGGCCGGGCACCGGCGAGGTCTGGGCCGGTGAAGTCGGCTGGAACACGTGGGAGGAGATCAACCGGATCGCCGACCCCACCGGCCCGGTGAAGAACTTCGGCTGGCCCTGCTACGAAGGCGCCGCCAGGCAGGGCGGCTACGACAACCTCAACCTGACCCTCTGCGAGAACCTCTACGCGGAAGGCGCCGCGGCGCACGCCCAGCCGTACTTCTCCTGGAACCACGGCTCCAGGCCCGCGCCGAACGACCCGTGCCCGTCCGGCGGCTCCTCCTCCAGCGGCGTGGCCTTCTACAACGGCGGCCCCTACCCCGACACCTACGACGGCGCGATGTTCTTCTCCGACTACAGCCGATCGTGCGTCTGGGTCATGACGAAGGGGGCCAACGGCCTGCCCGACCCGGCCACCATCACCACGTTCGACTCGGGCATGCCCGCCGTGGAGCTGCAGACCGGCCCCGGCGGCGACCTCTTCGCGGTCGACTTCACCAACGGGCAGATCATCCGCTACCTCTACAACAACACCCCGCCGACCGCGGTCATCGGCGCGAGCGCCACGTCGGGCAACGCGCCGCTCGCGGTGAACTTCACCTCCGCCGGATCCGCGGACGCCGACGGCGACCCGCTCACCTTCCGGTGGGACCTGGACGGCGACGGCGACTTCGACGACTCCACCTCGGCCGCCCCGTCCTTCACCTACACCCAGCCGGGCTCCTACGTGGTGAAGCTGCGCGCCGACGACGGGCGCGGCGGCCTGGGGGACGCCACCGTCACGGTCAACGTGGGCAACACGGCGCCGACCGCGACCATCAACTCCCCGTCGGCCACCCTCACCTGGGCGGTCGGGGACACGATCGCGTTCTCCGGCACCGGCACGGACGCCCAGGACGGCACGATCCCGGGGTCGCGGATGTCCTGGAAGCTGATCATGCATCACTGCCCCGGCACCTGCCACGAGCACGAGATCACCACGTTCACCGGCGCGAGCGGGTCCTTCGCCGCTCCGGACCACGAATACCCCGCTCATCTGGAGCTCAGGCTGACCGTGACGGACGCGCACGGCCTCACCGACACCAAGAGCGTGACCCTCCAGCCGAAGACGGTGAACCTGACCTTCCAGACCGCGCCCACCGGGCTGCAGCTCGGCTTCAACAGCGAGCAGACCGTCGCCCCCTTCACCCGGACGGTGATCGTGGGCTCCCACAACTCGGTCTCCGCGCCCTCGCCGCAGAGCGCCGACGGCTTCAGCCACACGTTCACCTCCTGGTCCGACGGCGGCGCGGCCAGCCACAACCTCACCGCGCCCGCCACCGCGGCGACCTACACCGCGACCTACCAGCGGTCACAGACACCGGACGGCCTGGTGGCCGCCTACGCGATGGACGAGGGCGGCGGCACGGCCGTCGCCGACGCCTCCGGCAAGGGCAACAACGGCACGGCCGCGAACACCGCGTGGAACGTGACCGGCAAGTACGGCCAGGCGCTGTCGTTCAACGGCACGTCGAGCTGGGTGACGGTGGCCGACTCCACGTCGCTGCGGCTGACCGGCGGGATGACGTTGGAGGCGTGGGTACGGCCCACGAGCGTCTCCGGGTGGCGGACGGTGCTGATGAAGGAGTTCGGCGCCGATCTGGCCTACGCGATCATGGGCAGCGGGAGCAGCGGCCCGGCGGCGTTCATCTACACCTCGTCGGGGGCCAACGCGCCGGCGGCGAGCAACCTGCCGTTGAACACCTGGAGCCATGTGGCGGCGACGTATGACGGGTCGACGTTGCGGATGTTCGTGAACGGCACGCAGGTCGCCACGAACCCGACGGGCGGCAACCTGCGTACCGGGACGAGTCCGTTGCGGATCGGCGGCAACAGCGGTTCGGGTGAGTACTTCAGCGGCCTCATCGACGAGGTCCGCGTCTACAACAAGGCGCTCACCGCGGCGCAGATCACCACCGACATGAACACCCCCGTCGGCCAGCCGGGACCGCCCGACACCCAGGCGCCCACCGCACCGGCCTCGCTGGCGGCGACCGGCGGTCCGGGCAGCGCCCAGCTGACCTGGACGGCCTCGACCGACAACGTGGGGGTGACCGGGTACACCGTCCACAGGTCCGCCACCGCCGGGTTCACCCCGTCCGGCGCCAACCAGGTGGGCTCGACCGCGAGCACGTCGTTCACCGACTCGGGTGTCGCGGCGGGCACGTACTACTACCGCGTCGTGGCCTTCGACGGGTCCAGCAACACCAGCCCGTCGTCCAACGAGGCGTCGGCCGTCGTGACCCAGCCGCCCACGGTCAGCGGGCTGGTGGCCGCCTACGGGATGAACGCGGGCAACGGCACCGCCGTCGCCGACGCCTCCGGCAACGGCAACAACGGCACGGCCACCGCGGCCACCTGGTCGGCCGGCAAGTACGGCCATGCGCTGTCGTTCAACGGCACGTCGAGCTGGGTGACGGTGGCCGACTCCGCGTCGCTGCGGCTGACCGGCGGGATGACCCTGGAGGCATGGGTACGGCCGGACAGCGTCTCGGGGTGGCGGACGGTGCTGATGAAGGAGTTCGGCAGCGATCTGGCCTACGCGATCATGGGCAGCGGGAGCAGCGGCCCGGCGGCGTTCATCTACACCTCATCGGGGGCCAATGCTCCGGCGGCGAGCAACCTGCCGTTGAACACCTGGAGTCATGTGGCGGCGACGTATGACGGGTCGACGTTGCGGATGTTCGTGAACGGCACGCAGGTCGCCACCAATCCGACCGGTGGCAACCTGCGTACCGGGACGAGTCCGTTGCGGATCGGCGGCAACAGCGGTTCGGGTGAGTACTTCAGCGGCCTCATCGACGAGGTCCGCGTCTACAACAAGGCGCTCACCGCGGCCGAGATCACCACCGACATGAACACGCCGGTCGGTTAGTCCCGGCTGCTCTCGTCACGCAGCCAGGTGGTGTAGTCGCCCGCGCGGATCGCGCGGGCGGCTCTCCGCCTGGCCAGCACCGCCACCATGACGAAGACGACCGCCGCGCCCACCAGGCGCGGGTCTCCGGCCACGATGGCCAGCAGATCCCGCATGCCCGTGCGCTCCCCGGCCGTGGCCGAGGCCTGCTCCAGCTCGCTCACGCTGGTCGTTGCCCGCACCCGGCGGCGCATCAGGTCGGCGACGGTACGCGGAGTCTGGATCACCGCACGCGCGCCGGCCACGATCACGCGCTCGTCCGGCGTGAACGCCAGCGAGGCGGCCAGATCGTCGGCCATCGCCGGCGGCAGCGCACGGATCCGCGCGTTGCCCTCGTCGTTCACCGCGATGACGCCGCGGCCGAACAGCCCGGCGCGCACGTGCGGCAGCCGCGTCCAGATCGCGTAGTAGGCCCGGATCGGCCACGGGCGATCGGCCAGCGCCAGCTCCCGCTCGGGCGCGGCGGCGAGCGGCCCGTCCGGCGCGGCCAGCACATCGGCCAGCGCGCGGACGGAGGCGGTGCTCAGCTCGATGTCGGCGTCCACGTACAGCCGGGGATATCCGCGTGCCGCCTCGTCCCCCAGCCGCAGCGCCTCGCGCTTGGAGGGGACCGGCGTCGTCACGACACGGACGTCGTACGGCTGCGCCGCGGCCACCGTGCCGTCGGTGCAGCCGTTGGCCACCACCACGACGTCGAACTCGCCGGGCGCGGCCTCCCGGAGCAGGCCGTCCAGCAAGCGGCCGATCACCTTGGCCTCGTTGTGGGCCGGTATCACGACACTTACCACGATGGGAGTATCCCCGCTTCCTGAGCCTGCTTGAGCGTGGGCGCCGCGCCGTCCTTGGCCGAGAGGATCGGCTCCCCGTCGAGCGGCCATTCGATGCCGAGATCCGGGTCCAGCGGGTGGACGCCGTGCTCGCGCGCCGGGTCGTACGTGGTGGAGCAGAGGTAGAGGACGGTGGCCGACTCGCTGAGCGCCATGAAGGCGTGCCCCAGGCCCTCGGAGAGGTAGATCCCGCAGCGCGACACGTCGTTCAGCCGCACCGCCTCCCACCGGCCGAAGGTGGGCGAGCCGACGCGCACGTCCACGACGACGTCGAGCACCTCGCCCGAGACGCACATGACGTATTTGGCCTGGCCCGGGGGGACGTCGGCGAAGTGGACGCCGCGCAGCACGCCGCGTCTGGAGACCGAACAGTTCACCTGCGCGAGGTCCATCGATTGCCCCAGCGCCTCCCGCAGGTCGGCGGCGCGGAAACTTTCCAGGAAGTCGCCCCGCGGATCGCTGTGGATGCGGGGGGTGTAGACAAATGCTCCACTGATGCTCAGGTGCTTCATGAAGATACTTGTAACACTCCTTGGCGCCCACCCGAAGTACGGCTGTGGGTTTGCCATAGGGGGAAATCTTGTCATTTTCGGGTGGGGCCCATTGTTGAGGACATCGTGCCGGCTGTGTGGTTCGGCCGACCTGGTCGGTGTGGTGGATCTCGGGGCGACTCCGCCCTGTGAGCTCTTCCTCACCGCGGAACAGCTCGACGAGCCCGAGCTCACTTATCCACTTCACCTGCGGGTCTGCACCAGTTGCTGGTTGGCGCAGATACCGCCGCTGATCACACCGGAAGAAACTTTCACCGAATACGCCTACTTCGCGTCTTATTCCGCCTCATGGGTGGAACACGCACGGCAGTTCGTCGACTCCGCTGTGGAACGTTTGAAGCCGTCGTTCGTGGCCGAGGTGGCCAGCAACGACGGCTACCTGTTGCAGCACGTCGTCGAGCGCGGCATCAGGTGTCTGGGCATCGAGCCGTCGGCCAACGTGGGACAGGCGGCCAAGGACAAGGGCGTGCCGACGCTCACCGCGTTCCTCACGCCGGAGACGGGCGCTGCGGTGCGGGCCGAGCACGGGCCGGCCGACCTGGTCGTGGCCAACAACGTCTACGCGCACATCCCCGACGTGGTCGGCTTCACCGAAGGCCTGCGGGCTCTGGTGGCCGACGACGGGTGGGTGTCGATCGAGGTCCAGCACCTGCTCACGCTCATGGAGCTGAACCAGTACGACACGATCTACCACGAGCACTTCCAGTACTACACGGTCGCCTCCGCGCAGCGGGCGCTGGCCTCCGGCGGGCTGACGCTGGTGGACGTCGAGCTGCTGCCCACCCACGGCGGATCCATCCGGCTGTGGGCCCGGCCGTCGGGGAGCCCGTCCGATCGGGTGCTCGACGTGCTCGCGCGGGAGAAGGCGGCCGGACTTCACGATCTGTCCGGTTACGCCGGGTTCGCCGACCGGGTCGCACGCGTCCGCCGCGACCTGCTCCGCTTCCTGATCGACGCCGCGGAGGAAGGCAAGACGGTCGTCGGTTACGGCGCGCCGGGAAAGGGCAACACGCTCCTCAACCACTGCGGCATCCGTCAGGACCTGCTGGCCTACACGGTTGACCGCAACCCCTACAAGCACGGCAGATTCACTCCGGGCACCCGGATCCCCATCGCCGCTCCGGAGCGCATCGCTCAAGATCGCCCGGACTATGTGCTGGTCCTGCCGTGGAACCTGCGCGAAGAGCTCACCGCTCAGCTCTCCTATGTGCACGAATGGGGAGGCCGTCTGGTCTTCCCGATCCCACACCTGGAGGTCGTGTGAAGGTTGTCCTGTTCTGTGGAGGCTTCGGCACGCGCATGCGTACGGGTGTGCCGGGCGAGGTGCCCAAGCCGATGGCGCTCGTCGGCCCGCGGCCGCTGCTCTGGCACGTCATGCGTTATTACGCGCACTTCGGGCACAAGGAGTTCATCCTGTGCCTGGGCTACGGTGCCCACCACATCAAGGACTTCTTCCTCGGCTACCAGGAAGCCACGTCCAACGACTTCGTCTTACGCGGCGGCAAGGTCGAGCTGCTGTCGAGCGACATCTCCGACTGGTCCATCTCGTTCGTGCAGACCGGGACCAACTCCCCGATCGGCGAACGGCTGCGCCGCGTCCGTCACCACCTGGACGGCGACGAGATGTTCCTCGCGAACTACGCGGACGTGCTCACCGACGCGCCGCTGCCCGACATCATCGACCGCTTCACCGAGTCGGGCGCGGCCGCCTCGATGATGGTCGTGCCGCCGTCCCAGACCTTCCACTGCGTGGACGTGGGCGAGAACGGCCTGATCGGCGGCATCTCGCCGGTCAGCGAGATGCCGGTGTGGGTCAACGGCGGCTATTTCGTGCTGACCCAGGAGGTCTTCGAGCACATCCCGGAGAACGGCGACCTGGTCGCCGACGGCTGCGTGGAGCTGGCCAAGCGCGGACGCCTGCTGGCCTACCCGCACCGCGGCTACTGGCGGCCGACCGACACCGTGAACCAGCGCATGGAGCTGGACGAGGCCTACTCCCGGGGCGAGCGCCCGTGGGCCCTTTGGGAACGGTCCCGGTGATCGGTCTGCGCGCGGGGCGGCTCGACGGCATCGTGGCGCTCGCCGCGCACTGTGACGACCTGGCGATCGGGGCGGGCGGCAGCCTGCTGACGGTCTGCGCCGCCCGCCCCGGCATCCGCGTGGACGCGCTGGTGCTGTCCGGCGGCGGCACCGAGCGCGAGGACGAGGAGCGCGCGGCGCTGGCGGACTTCTGCCCGGGCGCCGAGCTACGCGTCACCGTGCTGAAGCTGCCCGACGGCTACCTGCCGGCCAGGTGGGAGGAGGCCAAGGCCGCGGTGGAGGAGCTGCGCGCCCGTACCGACCCCGGCCTGATCTTCGCACCCTGGCGGGGCGACGCCCACCAGGACCACCGCGGGCTGGCCAAGCTGGTGCCCACGGCCTTCCGCGACCACCTGACGCTCGGCTACGAGATCGTCAAATGGGACGGCGACCTCGCCGCGCCCGCCGTTTTCCAGCCGCTGACGGAGGAGGTGGCGGAGCTGAAGGTCGATCTGCTCCAGCGCCACTACGCCTCCCAGCGGCATCGGCCCTGGTACGACCGCGAGGCGTTCCTGGGCCTGGCCCGCATCCGCGGCATCGAGTGCCACGCGCGCTATGCCGAGGCGTTCCACGTTTCCAAGCTCACCGTCGATCTGGAGAACTGATGCGGGTACTTCTCACCGGTCACCAGGGCTACCTGGGCACCGTGATGGCCCCCATGCTGGCCGAGGCCGGGCACGAGGTGGTCGGCCTGGACTCCGGCCTGTTCGCCGACTGCCTGCTCGGCCCCGCGCCCGAGAAGGTCGAGGCGCACGCGGTGGACCTGCGTGACGCGGGTCCCGAACACGTGGCGGGATTCGACGCGGTGATCCATCTGGCCGCGCTGTCCAACGACCCGCTCGGCGCGCTCGCGCCCGACCTGACCTACGACATCAACCACCACGCCTCGGTCCGGCTGGCCAGGCTGGCCAAGGAGGCGGGCGTGCGCCGCTTCCTGTACGCCTCCACCTGCTCGGTCTACGGCGCGTCCGGCGGCGAGGAGCTGCTGGACGAGAACGCGCCGCTGCGGCCGGTGACGCCGTACGCCGAGTCCAAGGTGCGGGTCGAGGACGACCTGGTCACGCTGGCCGACGACGACTTCACGCCGGTGTTCCTGCGTAACGCCACCGCCTTCGGGTTCTCCCCGAGGCTGCGCGCCGACATCGTGCTGAACAACCTGGTCGGCCACGCGCACCTGACCGGCGAGGTCCGGGTGCTGTCCGACGGCACGCCCTGGCGCCCGCTGGTCCACGCCAGGGACATCGCCGAGGCCTTCGCGGCGGCTCTCGTCGCGCCCCGCGAAGCCGTGCACACGACGGCCTTCAACGTCGGCACCGAGGTCAACAACGTGACCGTCGCCGAGATCGCGGCCGAGGTCGTCGCCGCGGTGCCCGGATCGACGCTGAGCATCACGGGCGAGACGGGATCCGATCCGCGCTCCTACCGCGTCGACTTCTCCCGGATCAGGTCCGAGCTGGGCTACGAGGCGCGCTGGACGGTCAAGGCGGGCGCGGTGGAGCTGATCGACGCCTACCGCGAGCACGGTCTGACGAAGCAGGACTTCGAGCGCCGCTTCACCCGGCTGGCCCGGCTCGCCGACCGGCGCGAGGCCGGCACCGTCGACGACACCCTGCGCCCATGACCGGCGCGGAAATGCACGACCTGGTACGGCGGCTCTACCCGCTGTGCCGGAGCATCACCGGCGACGGGCTGCGGCAGACCCTGGAGATCATCGGCGAGTCGATCCCGCTGGAGATCACCCAGGTGCCGACCGGGACCAAGGTCCTCGACTGGACGATCCCCCGGGAGTGGAACATCCGCGACGCCTCCATCAAGGACGCCGCGGGGAACAAGGTGGTCGACTTCCAGGACTCCAACCTGCACGTCGTGGGATACAGCGTGCCGGTCGAGGCCACGATGTCCCTGGAGGAGCTGCGCGGGCACCTGCACACCCTGCCCGAACAGCCGGACCTGATCCCGTACCGGACCAGCTACTACGCCGAGACCTGGGGCTTCTGCCTGAGCCAGAACACCCTGGACGGGATGGCCGACGGCCCGTACGAGGTCAGGATCGACTCCACGCTGGCCGACGGGTACCTGACCTACGGCGAGTACGTGGTCCCCGGCAGCAGCTCGCAGGAGGTGCTGATCTCCTGCCACGTCTGCCATCCCTCGCTGGCCAACGACAACCTGGCCGGCGTGGCGGTGGCCGTCGCCCTGGCGCAGCGGCTGTCCGACCCCTGGTACACCTACCGGTTCATCTTCGCGCCCGGCACCATCGGTGCGATCACCTGGCTCGCCCTGAACCGGGAGCGCACCGACCGGATCAGGCACGGCGTGACCCTGGCCTGCGCGGGGGACAGCGGCACGATCACCTACAAGCGCAGCAGGCGCGGCGACGCCGAGATCGACCAGGTCTTCGCACACGTGCTGAAGGGCCGGCCGCACACCGTCCTGGACTTCTCCCCGTACGGCTACGACGAGCGGCAGTACTGCTCGCCGGGGTTCAACCTCGCCGTCGGCTCGTTGACCAGGACGCAGTACGGCGGATACCCGGAATATCACACCTCGGCCGACAATCCGGATTTCGTGCGTCCCGAGGCGATGGAGGACACCCTTGAGACGCTGTGGACGGCCGTGCGGGTTCTGGAGGGCAACCGCCGCTACCAGAATCTCAGCCCGTACGGCGAGCCCCAGCTGGGAGCCCGGGGCCTGTACGGATCACTCGGCGGGCGCAGTGACACGAAACAAGCGCAGATGGCGATGTTGTGGGTGTTGAGCCTTTCCGACGGGCTGAACAGTCTCCTGGACATCGCGGAACGGTCGAACCTGCCGTTCCAGGCAATAGCGGACGCGGCACATGCCCTGCAGAACGCGGGCCTGGTGAAGGAGTGGATGGGTTGAACCTGGCGCTGAAAGTCGGCGACGTGGTCGAGGTCCTCAGTGCGGAAGAGATCCTCGCCACGCTCGATGACAAGGGGGAGCTGGACAGCCTCCCTTTCATGCCGGAGATGCTGCGATTCTGCGGGCAGCGGCTCACCGTTCACAAGGTGGCCAACAAGCTCTGCGACACGATGACCAGGACCGGGATGCGGCGCATGGAGGACGCCGTCCATCTGACGGGCTCCCGCTGCGACGGGTCGGCCCACGGCGGCTGCCAGACGGCCTGCCTGCTCTACTGGAAGACCGCCTGGCTCAAGCGGGTGGACGGGCCGCCCACCTCGGAGCCGGCCGTCCGCCCCGAGCGGCCGCTGCTGCCGATCCTCGAGGTCAACACCCGGAGGGAGCCGGGGCCGGAGGGCGAGGAGCGCTTCCGCTGCCAGGCCACGGAACTGCTGCGCGCCGCCCCTGAACGGCTCCCGTTCCGGGACATGAGCCAGTACGTCACCGACATCCAGGTGGGCAACGCCGGGGTCGGACCGACCCTGCGCACGCTCTTCTTCGGGATGTTCAACCGCTACCAGCGCCTGTCCAGGAAGTTCCCGAAGTGGTTGCGCATCAAGGGCGGCCTGGCCTGGGGCTTCGTACGGCCGGGCCCGCACGCCGGCCCCACGCCGACGGGAACGACCGACCTCCAGCCGGGTGAGCTGGTGCGGATCAAGTCCAGGGACGAGATCATCGCCACGCTGAACGCCAAGGGGTTCAACCGCGGGCTGGGCTTCGAGGAGGACATGGCGCGTTCGTGCGGCCGCGTCGCCCGCGTGAGCGCCCGCGTCGAGCGCTGCATCGACGAGAAGACGGGCGAGATGCTGGAGATGAAGAACCCCTGCATCGCGCTCGAAGGAATCATCTGCGACGGCGTCTACAAGTCCAACTGCCCCCGCGCGTTCGTCCCGTTCTGGCGGGAGATCTGGCTGGAGCGGATCAGCGAGCCTAGCTAGGGAAGGCCGGCATGGCAGACCAATCGGGCCCGGACATCAGCGACATCGGGCGCAAGGCGGGCCGAGGGGCCGTGTGGAGCTTTCTCGGCACACTGGTCACCCGCGCGGGCTCGTTCATCCTCGGCCTGATTCTGGCCAGACTCCTCGCGCCGGCGGACTTCGGCGTCTACGCCGTCGCGCTCGCGGCCACCCAGTTCGTCATGGTGGTCAAGGACGTCGGCGTGATGTCGGCCGTCGTGCAGTGGCGCGGGCGGCTGGAGGACATCGCGCCCACGGCGACGACCCTGACCATGATCTCCGCACTGGGTCTGTACGGGATCTTCTGGGTCGGCGCGCCGTACTTCTCGGCGCTGGCGGGCAGCGCGGAGGCCACGTCCGTGGTGCGCATCCTCACCGCGGTCATCCTCGTCGAGGCGGTCACCGCGGTGCGCAGCGCGGCCCTGTTGCGCTGGTTCCGCACGGGCAAGAACGCCAAGGCCGTCCTCGCCGGCTTCCTGGTCAACGCGCCGGTGGCGATCATCCTGGCGGTCAACGGGGCGGGCGCGTACAGCTTCGCCTGGGGGCAGCTCGCGGGTGCCGTGGTCACCGGCGTCTTCATGCTGCTCTACGCGCGCCTGCCCTACCGGTTCGGGTTCGACCGGCAGATCGCGGCCAAGCTGCTGCGGTTCGGCATCCCCTCGGCGGCGGGGATCGCGCTGGAGATCATGCTGCTCAACGTGGGCTACATCATCGTCGGCAACATCATGGGCGACGCGTGGCTGGGCTTCTACCTGATGGCCTTCAACGTGTCGAGCTGGGTGCCCGGCATCATCGGCAGCGCCATCCGCATGGTGTCGATCGCCGGCTTCTCCCGGCTGGCCGAGCGCGACGAGGAGTCCCTGTCGCTCGGCGTGCAGCGAACCGTGCCGCTGCTCATCGCCATGGTGCTGCCGCTGGCCGTCTTCATGGCGCTGCTCGCGCACCCGCTGATCATCTTCATCTACGGCCCGAAGTGGGAGCTGGCCGCCGGCGTGCTGCGGTTCCTGGCGGTCCTGATGGTGGTGCGCATGCTCACCTCCTTCGCCCTCGACATCCTGAACGGGCAGGGCGCCACCCGCTCGACGGTCTGGATGAACCTCGGGCACGCGGCGGCGATGATCCCGGCGGTCATCGTCGGCACGCATCTCGACGGCATCCGCGGCGCCGCGATCGGGCAGGCGGCCGCCGCCGTGCTCGTCGCCCTTCCGCTCGCCGTGCTCGCCGTGCAGCGGGCCGGGGTACGGCTCGCCCCGGCCCTGCCGGGACTCGCCCGCCCGGCGGCGGGAGCGCTGGTGTGCGCGGCCGTCATGCTGGGCCTCGCGATGCTGACCCAGGGGAGCCCCCTGGTCCAGCTCATCGTGGCGGGCGGCGGCGGCCTGCTGGCCTACGTGCTGGTCGTGGTGACCCGCGACCAGTTCCACATTGTGAGCGATCGCCTGGTGCGGCTGCTTCCCGCCCGCGCGCGATGACCTCGAGGAGAAGCGATGCTGGTGTCCATCGGAATACCGGTCCGCAACGGTGCGGACCGCCTGGAGGCGGCCGTACGCTCGGCGCTCGCCCAGGACCACGCCGAGATCGAGGTGGTGATCTCTGACAACGCCTCCACCGACGGCACGGAGGAGCTCTGCCGCGAGCTGGCGAGGCAGGACGGCCGCATCGCCTACTACCGGCAGCCGCGTGACCTGCACGTGGTCGGGAACTTCGTGGAGGTGCTGCGGCGGGCGCGGGGGGAGTTCTTCCGCTGGATGGGCGACGACGACCTGCTCGAACCGGGCTACGTCTCCCGGAGCCTGGAGCCGTTCCTGGCCGATGAGCGGCTCATCCTGGTCACCTCGGACGTCAGCTACACCGGGGCGGACGGGACGGTCCACCAGCCCCGCTACCGTGGCACCCGGATGCTCTCCGACGACCCCATCGACCGCCTGGACGAGCTGTGGGACGTCGTCACCACCCAGCACCACGGACTCGACCCCCTCTACGGCCTGATGCGGCGGGAGCAGGTGGCCGCCGTGCCCCGGCCGCTGATGATCCGCGAGGACGAGGTCTACGCCACCATGCTCGCGCTGACCGCGCCCTGGGGTCACGTGCCGGAGACGCTCGCCCACCGCAACCTGCGCGAGCGGCGCCTGCCCGGGATCGCCGCGGCGCTCGGGGTGCCGGCCTGGACCGCGCATTTCGCCACCACGCTGCAGTTCCGGGCGATGTACCGAGCCGTGCGGCTCATGGAGCTGTCCACGGAGCAACGCAACCGCGCCCACGCCGTGCTGCTGCGTACCTACTATCGCCGGCAGCACCAGATGCTGACGCACCGCAGCCGCAAACTCGCCGGGTTGGCCGCCCGACTCGTCTCCTCGAAAGGGTGATCTGCTCGTGTTGATTCGCATCGTGCGGCTGCTCATGCAGCCGGGCCGGATCCTGCTGGCCGCCATGCGGCGCCTGCCGTTCGGCTCGTACGAGCTGCGCTGCTCGCTCGACCTCTACCCGAGGCCGCACTACGCCTACGGCGTGCAGCAGGCGGCCGAGCTGGCCAGGCGCCTCGGCGTCGGCCGGATCAGCGTGGTCGAGTTCGGTGTCGCGGGCGGCGCGGGCATGGTGGAGCTCAACCGCATGGCGGCGCTGGCGTCGGCCGCGTCGGGCGTGAAGATCGACGTCTACGGCTTCGACACGGGCGCCGGGCTGCCCAAGCCCACCGACTTCCGGGACCTGCCCTACATCTGGCGCGAAGGCGACTTCGTCATGGACGTCGACGCCCTGCGGGCCCGGCTGGGGGAGGCCACCCTGATCCTGGGCAACATCGAGGACACGGTCGGCGAGTTCCTGGACGGCGAGCGTCCGGCGCCGATCGGGTTCGTCTCCATCGACGTGGACTTCTACTCCTCGACCGCGGCGGCGCTGCGGCTGTTCGGGGGCGACCACAAGTACTTCCTGCCCCGCGTGTTCTGCTACCTCGACGACACCGTCGGCGACGACGACCAGATCATCCACAACGAGTATGTCGGCGAGCTCAGCGCGATCCGGGAGTTCAACGAGGACAACGAGCTGATGAAGCTGGCGCCGATCAACGGGCTGCGGCACAAGCGCCCGGTTCCGGCCCCCTGGAACGACAACATCCAGGCGCTGCACCGCTTCGACCACCCGGACTATTCGGTCTACGTGGGCAGGCCGGACACGCAGACGCAGTTGCCTCTGTAACCCCTCCAACCCCCTGTAACGAAGATGCGGGCTAAGGCGAGAGAAGGGAAAAGAACCACGCGAGGGGGAAAATCTCGCTATGTCCGTTTTATTGGCAAATAGCCGAATCAACGATGATGTCCGGCGCAAAATGCTCTTCCAGGGAGACCTCTTCCTCTACTCGGCGACGCCTGCCTCGACCAAGCTGATCGAGTTCGCCCGCGAGTTGATCGAGGAGGCGTTCGAGGGCCGCGACCCCCAGACCGCCCAGTACGAGATGCCGGTCGAGGAGTTCGCGGCACTGCTCGCGGACCTCAAGCCGCGCTTCATCCACCACCCCACCAGCAAGAAGCTCCTCGTCACCCTGCTCGACGAGCTGGGCATGGCGCTGGACAAGACCTACTTCGACGTGCCGAGGCTGCGCACCTCCACCGCCGATCACTACCTCGACTCCGGCATCTCCTACGCCTACCACGCTCATCGCGACTGCTGGTACGCCGCGCCGTTCTGCCAGGTCAACTGGTGGATCCCGATCTACGAGGTGGTCCCGGAGAACGTCTTCGCGCTGCACCCGCAGTACTTCGACCGCCCCGTGCGCAACGGCAGCGGCCGCTACGACTACGCGGAGTGGACCGCCGTCAGCCGGCCCACGGCCGCCCAGCACATCCACAGCGACACGCGGGAGCAGCCCAAGCCGGAGGAGGCGCTCGACCTCGAAACCGAGCTCCGGCTGGTGCCGGAGCCGGGCGGCATGCTGCTCTTCTCCGGGGCGCACCTGCACTCGACCGTCACCAACACCTCCGGCAGGACCCGGTTCAGCATCGACTTCCGCACCGTCCACATCGACGACGTCCGCTCCCGCGCGGCGGCGCCCAACGTGGACGCCACCTGCCGCGGCACCACCCTGCGCGACTTCTACCGGGCCGACGACCTGACGCGCATCCCGGAGGAGCTCGCGGCGGAGTACGAGGCCGAGGCCGAGGCGCTGGCCAAGCTCACCTGACGAACCGCGCGCGTACGGCGTCGCGCAGGCCCCTCCAGCTCCGGTGCCGTTGGAAGGGCAACTCGAAGACCGAGGCGAACAACCACGCCGTCCCCACGCTCACCGGCACTGCCAGGGCGAGCGTGAGGAGAAAGGTCGGCATGCCCGGTGGCACGTGCGGGGCGACGACCAGCCGGTTGATCATGACGACGAGCGGTGAGTGGATCAGGTAGAGGCTGTAGGAGAAGGAGCCCAGCCGCCGGAGCGGACGCGTGTCGAGCAGCCGTACGAGCCAGACCGGCCTGCCCGTCGCCACACCCGTCAGCAACAACCCGGCGGCCGGGCCGACCGCCAGATCCACCCAGAAGAAGTTCGCGACCACCCAGACCGGCCCGGCGACCACGATCAGCAGGAGCACCGGGACCGCGGCGCCGGCCGCGAACCAGTGCCAGGGCAGGCGCTCCGTACGCTCCTGCGCGCGCACGACGCCGGCGCAGACCGCGCCCACGGCGAACAGCACGGCGAACTGCGGCGTCAGCCGCATCAGCAGGTCCACGGCCGGCACGGAGGGCGCCAGCGCCCCCACCGCCACGACGATCAGGGTCACCGCGCCGAGCATCACCGCCGCGCCCATCTTGCGCAGGACCAGCAGCATCAGCGGGAACGCCAGGTAGAGCTGCGCCTCGACGGCGATCGACCACAGGGCCCCGTTGGGGCTGGGGGAGCCGAAGACGTCCTGCAGAAGGAGCCCGTAGATGAGGGCCGACTGCCCGGTGGGCGTCTGCTGCCCGGGCTGCGGGATGACCGTCCACGCGATCACCAGGCTGAACGCCAGCGCCGCCCAGTAGGGCGGCAGGATGCGCCAGGCGCGGCGGTTGAGGAACGTGGGGATGCCGCCGAGCTGCCAGCCGGACCGGGCGGGCGAGATCGCCAGCGAGAAGCCGGACAGGACGATGAACACCACGACCGCGAAGTGGCCGTAGAGCAGCCATCCCGTCCACCAGGGCGCGTCGTTGACCGGGAACCCGGGGAAGGACAGGAGCCAGCAATGGTGAAGGACGACGAACAACGCCGCCAGCCCCCGTAAGCCGTCGAGCCCGGTCAGCCTGCGCCGCGTCGCCGGACGCTCTACCGTCATCCCCACCGAAGCCCCCGTCGCCGTAGTCGGTAGGTCTATCGCTGCGACTACGCGCGGTGTAACCGTTCTACGGAGATGTAACGTCTGGCCGCGAATGGGCGATGGTCCGCTATAGAGCAAGCATTGCTGATGCGGGGGAACGTACCAAAATGGAGTTCTGGAAGACGATCCTTGGTCTTCTCCGCCGACTTCTCATTGGCCCGCCACTGATCTGTCTTTCGATCCTGGTGGGCGTTGTGGTGTACACGGTCATTCCGGCGCACTACACGACCGATGTCTCCCTCGTGCTGGCCACGCCGGTGAACGGGGGCACCGTCCCCTCCGACAAGACCAAGCAGGGGCTCACCAACCCGTTCCTCTCCTTCAACGACGCGCTGAAGACCGGGGCGAGCATCGTCATCCTGTCGATGAACACGCAGGACGTCTGGACGCAGCTCGGCGCGCCCAAGGACGGCCCGACGGAGATCACGATCGACGACGGGCGCTCCAACCCCAACGTCCTGGACATCAACGGGCCCTACATCTACATCAGGGTCGACAGCGAGTCTCCTCGGCAGGCCACGGCCGTGCTGATGGCGGCGCGCGAGCGCGTGGCGACCGAGCTGTTCAAATGGCAGAAGGCGCTCGGCGCTCCGCCGAACACCTTCATCACCTCCACCGACATCGTGCCGCCGTCCACGCCCGAGGCCGACCACAGCGTGAACTGGCAGGGAGCGCTCGGCGGCGCCGTGCTCTGCCTGCTCCTGGGCCTCGGCATCGCCTACGGCGTGGTGACCAGGCGCGCGCCCAAGCAGCTGAAGCAGCCGGAGCCCCCGCTACCCCCGGCGGTACCCCTGGCGGCACCCTTGGCGGTCCCGGTGGTCACTCCCGTGACGGCGCAGGCGCCGGAGCCGGAGCCGGTGGCGGCGCAGGTGGACGAGCCCGTCGAGCGGGCGGAGCTCGACGAGGACAGCTCCAGCACCATGGAGTTCCCCATCTACCGGGGGGAGCCTCTCTCGCCCGTGCCCTGGCCCGGCAAGGCGACCCAGGACAACGGCGAGGGATGAGGCCCGCGCATGGACTTCTGGGCGACGGTGACCGTTCTGTTCAAGCGGTGGTACGTGACGATTCCGGCCTTCCTGCTCACGGTCGTGGGAGCCGTCGGCGTCTTCGCCGTGGCGCCCAAGACCTTCATCTCCAGCTCGGCGCTCGTCCTCACCCTGCCGGTCACCGGCGGCAGCGTGCCGAGCGACCCCAGGTTCCCCAACCCCCGCACCAACCCCCTGGTCTCCTTCGACCAGGGGTTGAGCATGACCTCGTCCATACTCATCCAGGCGCTGAACACCCCTGAGGCGGTCGCCAAGGTCGGCGCGCCGATCGGCGGCGACATCACGCTCAAGATCACCAGCGGCGGCACCAACCCCGAGATGATGCCGGCGACCCCCTTCATCGTCATCACCTGCGAGGCGCCGAGCGCCGAGCTGGCCCACGGCATCGTCGTGAAGGTCACCCAGCTGGCCCAGCAGGAGCTGCGCGCCCGGCAGCAGCAGGTCAAGGCGCCGCCCACCACCTACGTGAGCGCCACCGTCGTGGTGCCGCCCACCCAACCCGACGAGAAGAAGGGCAGCCGGATGCGCAGCGCGGTGGTCACCGGGGCGCTGGCGTTCTTCATGAGCCTGTTCGCCGCCTTCGCGGCCGAGAGCTTCGCCCGCCATCGCCGGGCCCGCCGTCGCCCGACGCCGCCCGAGCTCGGACTCTACGAGCCCGTCGCGAGCAACGGAACGCGGTCGCTGGCTGGACGCGAAGGATGACCGGGGCCAACCTGGCCCAGCGGCCGCTCCGGCGCGCCGACGGCGCCACGCTGGTCTGCTTCTTCGTCGTGGTCCTGCTGATGCTGCCGGCCCGCCTGGCGGTGGCCGGGCTTCCGCTGTCGCTCACGCCCGCCGAGATCATGGCTCTGGTGCTGGGCGTGGTGTGGGTGTGCGCCCAGATGATCAGTACGACCGGCGTGGCCAAGGGCGGCAACCCGGTCCGCACCTCGATCTTCGTGTACGGCATGCTCCTGCTGGCGATCTACGGGTACACGACCTACCTGTACCTGCCGTCCGACGAGCTCAACCTCTCCGACCACACGTTCGTGCTCTACGCGGGCTACGTGAGCCTGCTGCTGATGGTCTGCGACGGCATCGACAGCCGCGAGCGCCTCGACTTCGTGCTCAAGGCGGTCGTGATCGGCGGCACGTTCGCGGCGATCGTCGCCCTGCTGCAGTTCAGGCTCGACTTCGACCTCACCAAGTACATGCAGATCCCCGGGCTGCGCCACTCCTCCGTCGAGGAGGTGCCCACCGTGATCTCCCGGTCGGACCTGCGCCGCGTCGCCGGCACGCTCGGGCACCCGATCGAGTTCGGCGCGGTGTCGGCGATGCTGCTGCCGCTGGCCGCGCATCTCGGCTTCCAGGCGCGCAGCCGCGGCGAGGCCGCGACCCGCTGGTGGATCTGCGCCGTCATCATCGCGGCCGGCCTGATGTTCTCGGTCTCCAGGACCGCCGTGCTCGGCCTGGCGGGGGCGGGGCTGATCCTCCTGCTCGGCTGGTCCAACCGGCGCCGGATCGTCACCATCGGCGCGTTCGTGGTGTTCCTGGGCTTCATGAAGGTCCTGGCGCCGGGCCTGATCGGAACGTTCTACAACCTGTTCGCCGGCGCCGGCGAGGACAGCAGCATCATCTACCGCACCCACGACTACCCGTTCGCGATGCGGGAGTTCGACAAGAGCCCGGTCTTCGGCCGCGGGCTCGGCACCTGGTACCCGTTCAAGCATCAGGTGTTCGACAACCAGTACCTGCTGTCACTGGTCGAGACCGGGGTGCTCGGCGTGCTGGGGTTCGTCGGCGTGATCGGGTGCGGGATCGTCGTGGCCCTCTGGGTCCGCCGGTTGAGCTCCGATCCGAACGTACGCAACCTGGGCCTGACCATCGCCGCCTGCCTGGTGATCCCGCTGCTGGGGGCGGCCACCTTCGACCTGCTCTCCTTCCCCGGCATCACCAGCGTGATGTTCCTGCTGGTCGGCGCGGCGGGAGCGCTGCTGCGGTTCGAGCGGCGGGATCAGGCGGACAAGATGGTCCTGAGCTCCTTCCAGGAGCCCGCCGACCTGTCGCGCTCGCTGATCGCGGTGACCGGCAACGGCCAGGGCAGCGCGAGGTCGGGGTCGTCGTAGCGGACAGCCAGGTCCTCGGCGGGGTCGTGCTCCCTGTCGATGCGGTAGCAGACGTCGGCGTGCTCGGTCAGCGCCTGGTAGCCGTGCAGGATGCCCGGCGGCACGTAGAGGTGCGCGAACGACACGTCGTCGAGCCGGACGGTGATGTGGGAGCCGAACGTCGGCGACGCCGGGCGCGCGTCCACCAGGATGTCGAGCACCGCGCCGTGCGCGGCCCGTACCAGCTTGGCCTCGCCCCGGCCCGAGCGGCCGTGCATCCCCCTGATCGTGCCCAGGCGCGAGCGCGACTGGCTGTCCTGGACGAACGCGGTGTGGTCCAGCCCGTGCTCGGCGGCGATCACGGCGTCGAAGGTCCTGGTGAAGAAGCCCCGATCGTCGTGGCTGGGCGCCGGCACGAACAGCAGCACGCCTTCGAGCTCCAGGTGCTCGACTCTCATGGTGTTCCTCTCATCCAGGTAGGGCCCGCAACGCAACTCATCCAGGTAGGGTCCGCAACCGGCGGGAGGGCCGCAGGAGGGCCACGACCGACGCTCTGGCCGTGCGGCGGCCCGCGGCGGCCCGCATGGCCTCGCCGAGCAGGACCGCGAGATAGAAGCCCGCGCTCGCGATCCTGCCCCGGCGCTGCCGGAACAGCCGCACGCGGTTGACCGTGAGCAGCGCGGCCAGCATCGGGCTGGTCTTCGCCTCGCCGCCGATGTGCTCGACCACGGCGGCGGGCTCGTACCAGAGGCTCCAGCCCCCGTCCGCGGCCCGCAGCGCGTACTCGGTCTCCTCGCTGTACAGCAGGAAGGACTCGTCCCACGGGCCGACCTCGGTGAGCGCCGCGACGGAGATGAGCATGGCGGCCCCGGTGGCCCAGTCGGCAGGGCCCGGCCGCTCGTAGCGGCCGGGATCGACGATCATCTCGCCCAGTGCGCCGACGCGGCCCGCCAGGTGCCCGCCGAGCACCGCCTCGGCCAGCGCGCGGCGTACGGCCGGCGTGCGGCGGAGCGAATGGTGGAGCACGCCCTCGGTGCTGATCAGCCGGGGGACGGCGATGCCGGTGCCCGGACGCCCGAGGGCCTCGCTCAGCACGGCCAGCGAACCGGGGCGAAGGCGGCAGTCGGGGTTCATCACGAAGATCGCGTCGAGCTCGTGGAGGTCGAGCGCCGCGATGCCGGCGTTGATCGCCGCCGCGTACCCGGCGTTCCTGCCCACTGGCACGGGACGCATGGGCAGGCCGACGGCCTGTTCGGCGATGCGGAGCGAGTCGTCCTTGGAGGCGTTGTCCGCCACGACGACGGCGGCGAGATCCACCCCATCGGCGCCCTCGGGCAGAGAGGCCAGGCAACCGCCGAGGACCGGAGCGCTGTTGTAGGTCACGATCACGATCGCGACTCGGGGGCAGCCGGGCTTCACATGTCCCCATCGCACCCCAGCAATGGAGCGTTACAGGTAACAGCTGACACGGCTGAGGCGATGACGAGGTAGGGGCCGCGGTGTCGTAGAGACGGAGACACATTTCATGCAGGATCTGCAGGCTTTCACCTTCCGCCGGGATGACCTCTTCCCGCTGGCGGACAAGTATTCCGAGCAGTTCCGTACGGCCTCGCCGTTCCGCCACGTGGTCATCGACGACTTCCTGCCGCCCGAGGTGCTGGAGCCCGTCCTCGACGAGTTCCCCGAGCCGCGGGACGCCACCTGGCAGCGGTTCGACACCGCGCGCGAGGTGAAGCTGGCGCTGGCCGACACCGAGCGCATGGGGCCGGCCACCCGGCACCTGCTGGCGGAGTTCAACAGTGGGGTGTTCGTCCAGTTCCTCGAGCGGTTGACCGGCATCACGCAGCTCGTCTCCGACCCGCACTTCGAGGGCGGCGGCCTGCACCAGATCCGGCCGGGCGGCTTCCTCAAGGTGCACGCCGACTTCAACAAGAGCCGGAAGCTCAACCTCGACCGCCGGCTCAACGGCCTGCTCTACCTCAACAAGGACTGGGAGGAGAGCTATGGCGGGCACCTGCAGCTGTGGAACAAGGACATGACCGAGTGCGAGGGCAAGATCCTCCCGCTCTTCAACCGGTTCGTGGTGTTCGCCACGACCGACGACGCCAACCACGGGCACCCGGACCCGCTGACCTGCCCCCCGGACCGGGCGCGGCGCTCGATGGCGCTGTACTACTACTCCAACGGCCGGCCCGAGGAAGAGGCCACCGACGAGCACACCACGCTGTTCAAGCAGCGGCCCGGCGAGGCGTGGAAGAGCAACCTGCGCCAGGTCGCCAAGCGCTGGACGCCACCGGCGCTGGCCGACCTCGTCGGCGGCCGGAAGCCCAACGCCTAGTGAGGTCGTCCGCCATAGGCTGGTGTCTCGGCCTGGGCCTGGTCGTGCTGCTGAGCGGGTGCCAGAACGGCGGCGCCCAGGACAAGCCGCTCGCCACCCAGTCGCTCGCCACGACCCCGACCACGTCCGCCTCGGCCCCGCCGCTGAACCCGGCCGAGCGGAGCTGGCCGGGACCGGACAACACGGGTGTGCCCAGCGGCGTGCCGCTGCGCGAATCCGGGTCCATCCGGGTGACCAAGAACGGCACGGTCATCGACGGCGTCGAGGTGACCGGCTACATCACGGTCGAGGCCGACGACGTGACCATCCGCAACACGCGCGTCCGCGGCACCAAGGGCTGGTGGGGGATCCTCCAGCGCGAGGGGCGCACCGGGCTGAAGGTCGAGGACAGCGAGATCTTCGGCAACGGCAAGGAGCGGACCCAGTTCGGCATCCTCAACCAGGGCAAGATGATCACGGTGCGCCGGGTGGACATCCACACGATCTCCAACGGCATCCTGACCCAGCAGGGCCTGGTCGAGGACTCGTACGTGCACGACCCGAAGTACTACTCCGGCGACCACACCGACATGATCATGTCGACCGGGCCGCCCGCCGCCGGGACCGAGCTGATCATCCGGCGCAACACGGTGATCAACACGCTGGACCAGACGGGCGCGATCGCGCTGTTCCAGGACTTCGGCGTGGTCAAGAACGTGACGGTGGAGGGCAACCTGCTGGCCGGGGGCGGCTGGTCGCTCTACGCGGGCGCCGGGGCCAAGGGCACCTCGTCGAACATCAAGGTGATCGGCAACGTCTTCAGCCGCAGGGTGTGGCCGAAGGGCGGGTCTGCCGGGCCGGTTTCTTATTGGGATAAGGACGGGCCCGGAAATACGTGGCACAGTAACACCTGGGAAAACGGTGGGGCGGTAAGTCCGGGATAACATGCTTTTTGATCATCATTGAGAAAGCTGAGCTTTCTGGGAATTGAGGGGTAAAGGAGTCCTTTTTCGGCAAAAAGCCCCTCTTAGTGCTTCCGGCATGGCTACTCTCTCCCCTTGGGGACTCGATATGGCCGTGATCGGAAGGAGTCACCTGTGTCAAGGCATCGGCGGAGTACGCGAAGTAAGAGGCGGACCGGGTGGTTATCCCTGGCCGGTGTCTCCGCCGTGGCGGTGCTGGCGGGCGGATACGGCGTCATCGCCTCTGATGTGCTGAAGCCTCAGGCGGCCCTGACGGACGCGAGCGGGGGAGCACGGGCTTCGGTCTCACCGCGGGCTGCCGCCGGTCAGAAGTCCCGGCCGCGACCCACCACGGAGAGCCCGCGGCCACGGAAGACCAAGGGGCATTGGTGGTGGCCCCGGTGGCCTACCAAGAAGCCGACCTCGCGGCCGACGCGCAGGCCGACCGAGACGCCGGAGCCCGGCGATTCCGCGACTCCGACCTCGACGCCGATCAAGACGCCGACCCTGATCTCCTCACCGACGCCTCAGCCTACGAGGACCAGGACGCCTACTCCTCCTCCTGCTCCTGCGACGCCCACGCCGACCTCGACTCCGACCTCGACTCCGACGGTGACGTCGACCCGGACGCCGACTCCAACTCCGACGGTGACGCCGACCCCGACCCGGACCCCCACCCCGACCCGGACCCCGACTCCCACCAGGACGCCGACGCCGACTCCCACCGGGACGCTTCCCGGTACTCCTACTCCGACGAAGACGTCTCCCGGTACTCCCACTCCCACTCCCACTCCGACTCCGACGAAGACGCCGACGACCGCACCGCCGACGACCGCACCGCCGCCGAGCGGTGGCTGGCCCGGGCCCGGGAACACGGGCGTCCCCGAGGGCACCGAGCTGGTCCGCAAGACCGGCTCGATCGTCATCAAGGAGGACGGCAAGGTCATCGACGGCTGGGACATCACCGGTGACATCACGGTCGAGGCCGACAACGTGACCATCCGCAACACCCGGGTGCGCGGTCAGACCGACTACTGGGGCATCCTCCAGCGCGAGGGCTTCTCTGGCCTCAAGGTCGAGGACAGCGAGATCTTCGGCAACGGCAAGCAGCGGACCCAGTTCGGCATCCTCAACCAGGGCAAGATGATCACGGTGCGCCGGGTGGACATCCACACGATCTCCAACGGCATCCTCACCGACCAGGGCCTGGTCGAGGACTCGTACGTGCACGACCCGAAGTACTACTCCGGCGACCACACCGACATGATCATGTCAACGGGCACCGCCGCCGCCGGCACCGAGCTGATCATCCGGCGCAACACCGTGATCAACACGCTCGACCAGACGGGCGCGATCGCGCTCTTCCAGGACTTCGGCGTGACCCGCAACGTCACCGTGCAGGGCAACCTGCTGGCCGGGGGCGGCTGGTCGCTCTACGCGGGCGCCGGCCGGAAGGGCCTGTCCTCGAACATCAAGGTGATCGACAACGTCTTCAGCCGCAAGGTGTGGCCGAAGGGCGGCTCCGCCGGCCCGGTGTCGTACTGGGACTCCAACGGGCCCGGCAACGTCTGGAAGGGCAACACCTGGGAGAGCGGCGGCGCGAGCGTGCTGGCCGCGGACTAGGTGCGGATCGCGATGACCGACTTCACCAGCCCGGCCAGCCGCTCGAAGCGGATCTGGGACTTGGGGAAGTAGTGCCGCATCTCGGTCACGCTGAGCAGCTCGACCTCCATGGCGATCATCCGGGCGGCGTCGCGGTCGGAGGTCGGGGTGTGGACGAGCGGCCAGCGGCGCAGGATCGTCGTCCGCGCGGCGAGCGGCAGGAACTGGAACCCCGGGAACAGGAAGTGCGGCTCGACCGGGAAATAGCGGTAGGGCGTCTGCACCCAGTGCCGGTCGGCCATCTCGTGCACGGTGTCGGCGAACCGCTGCCGGCGCTGGTGCCCGCCGACGTGTTCGATGACCGCGTTGGAGAAGACGAGGTCGTAGCGCGTGCCACGGATCGACGCCGGTAGGTCGCAGGCGTCGGCGACATCGGCCCGCAGCCATCCCGGCAGGTCGGCGGGCGGCTGCTCGAGGTTGACGATGTGGACGTGGGCCGGCCTGACCGGGGCGCGCATCCAGGCCCCGGCCGTGCCGCCGAGGTCGAGCACGCTCATCTGGTCGAGGTCGGGGAACCGGTCGGCGAACCACTGCCACCTTCGCGCCCGTGCCTTGGCCCCCAGCGAGTCCGGAGCGTCCACGAAACGGCTGCGCAGGGCATTAAGACGGCTCATAAAGGCGCTCCTCCGGCCAGACAAGTACCTCTATGCTCCCAGAATTATCCCGGGCCCGGCTGAGCGTGCGATTCTTTGTGACATTCTTGCGACGCATACCAATCGACAGTTCGGCGCAACCCTTCGTCCAATTCCGTGACAGGACGCCAGCCGAGCCGGTCCGCGGCCGGTGCTATGTCGCCGACCTGCGTAATATCGTGCGGGCGATCGGGGGTGGCGCCGAATTCGGGTCGCGTGCTCGTGCCGGTGATCCGATAAATCCGCTCGACGACCTCGTGCGCCGGGGTCTTGACGCCGGTGCCGATATCCAGCGTGTGTCCGATGGCTTTGTCTGATTCGCCCGCCAGGACGAACGCGTCGACGACATCGTCGACATAGATCCAGTCGGCGAGCTTGGTGGCCTTGGTGAGCCGGGGGTGCTGGCCCCGCAGGAGGCAGAGCGTCACGTACGGCACGAGCTTGGTGGTGTCGGGCTGGGCGGGCCCGTAGACCATGCTGGGGCGCAGGACGGTGACGGGCAGGTCCCAGAGCCGGTGGTAGAGCTGCGCGTAGCCGGTGGCGGCCCATTTGGACATCGCGTACGCCGACGACGGCGGGGCCTGGTCGTTGCCCGGGCGCGGCTCCTCGATGGAGCCGGTGAAGACGGTCCTGATGCCGCGTTCGTGCGCGGCGGCCAGCACGTTGACCCCGCCGATGACGTTGCTCTCCAGGGTGGCGCGCAGGACCTCGTCACCTCTCGACCCGGTGACCTCACCGGCGAGGTGGAACAGGAGCGTCGGCCGTACCGACCGGAAGAGCCGCGTCGTCGCGTCGGCGTCGCTCAGGCTCGCCACGTGCCAGGTCTCGCCATGGCGAGCCTGCTGGGGGCGGCGGCTGACGGCGTGCACCTGAGCGCCGAGCGCTCGTAAGCGCGTCACCAGATGTGAGCCGATGAATCCGGCCGCCCCTGTCACCAGCACCACGGTCTCCGGCCAATACGACATCGTGGATTGACCTCCGTGGAAGATGGAGCCGTTCGGGCCGACGGCTCCATCTAATCATCAACTAGCCGATGCGCCAGGTGTCTCCACCAAGGAGCAGGTCGCTCAGGTCGCCGGGGCCCTTCTGCGCCACGGCCTCCTCGAGCTGCTCGGCCATCAGCACGTCGTACGCCGGCCGGTCGATCTGGCGGAAGATGCCGATCGGCACGTGCTCGAACGCCGGCTCGTCCAGCCTGCTGAGCGCGAAGGCCACCGAGGGGTCGGGAGCGTGCGCGTCGTGCACGAGGATCTGGTCCTCGCTCACGCCGTCGCGCGCCACCACCTCGATGCCGCCGTTGGCCGCCCGCACGACGGCCTTGGAGGCGCTCACGATCGGCTGCCCGTGCTCCAGGCGCAGCGTGATGTCGTCGCGGACCTCGGGGTCCTTGAGCTGCTCGAAGGCGTTGTCGTTGAAGATGTTGCAGTTCTGGTAGATCTCCACCAGCGACGTTCCGCGGTGCGCGGTGGCCTCGCGCAGCACCGACTGCAGGTGCTTGCGGTCGGAGTCGATGGTGCGGGCCACGAACGACGCCTCGGCGCCGAGGGCCAGCGAGATCGGGTTGAACGGCTTGTCCAGCGAGCCCATCGGCGTCGACTTGGTGATCTTGCCGACCTCGGAGGTGGGCGAGTACTGGCCCTTGGTCAGCCCGTAGATCCGGTTGTTGAACAGCAGGATGTTCAGGTTGACGTTGCGGCGCAGCGCGTGGATCAGGTGGTTGCCGCCGATCGACAGCGCGTCGCCGTCACCGGTGATCACCCACACCGACAGGTCGGGCCGGGAGGCGGCCAGCCCCGTCGCGATGGCGGGCGCGCGACCGTGGATCGAGTGGAAACCGTACGTGTTGAGGTAGTACGGGAACCGCGACGAGCAGCCGATGCCCGACACGAACACGATGTTCTCGCGCTTGAGCCCCAGCTCCGGCAGGAAGCTCTGCACCGCGGCCAGGATGGCGTAGTCGCCGCAGCCGGGGCACCAGCGGACCTCCTGGTCGGACTTGAAGTCCTTCAGGGTCTGCTTGACGTCGGTCTTGGGGATGAGCGACAGGCCCTTCCCGTTAACGAGCTCAGTCACTGTCGATCACGTCCTGGATGACTCCGGCCAGCTCCTCGGCCTTGAACGGGAGCCCGCGCACACGGTTGTAGCTGATCACGTCGACGAGGTAGCGGGCCCGCAGCAGCAGCGCGAGCTGGCCGAGGTTGATCTCGGGCAGCAGCACCTTGTCGTAGCTCTTGAGCACCTCGCCGGTGTTGGCCGGCAGCGGGTTGAGGTGGCGCAGGTGGGCCTGGGCGACCTTGCCGCCGTTCCGCCTGATCCGGCGGACGGCCGCGGCGATCGGCCCGTACGTCGAGCCCCAGCCGATGACCAGCACCTTCGCGTCGCCGTCGGGGTCGTCGACCGCCAGCTCCGGCACGTCGATGCCGGCGATCTTCGCGGCACGCGTGCGAACCATCAGGTCGTGGTTGTTCGGGTCGTACGAGATGTTGCCGGTGCCGTCGGCCTTCTCGATGCCGCCGATGCGGTGCTCGAGGCCGGCCGTGCCGGGGATGGCCCACGGGCGGGCCAGCGTCTCGGTGTCACGCTTGTACGGCAGGAACTCGCCGTCGGCGCCGTTGGGGGCCTCGGTGAAGGGCTGCGAAATGTCCGGCAAGTCGGAAACTTCGGGCAGGCGCCAGGGCTCCGAGCCGTTGGCCAGGTAGCCGTCCGAGAGCAGCATGACCGGGGTGCGGTACTTGACCGCGATCCTGGCGGCCTCGATCGCGGCGTCGAAGCAGTCGCTCGGCGACATCGGCGCCACGATCGGCACCGGGGACTCGCCGTTGCGGCCGAACATGGCCATGAGCAGGTCGGTCTGCTCGGTCTTGGTCGGCATGCCGGTGCTCGGCCCCGCGCGCTGCACGTCCACGATGAGCAGCGGCAGCTCCGTGGTGACCGCCAGGCCGACGGTCTCGGCCTTCAGCGCCACACCCGGACCGGACGTGGTGGTCACGCCGAGCGCCCCGCCGAACGCGGCCCCGAGCGCCGCGCCGACGCCCGCGATCTCGTCCTCCGCCTGGAAGGTGCGGATACCGAACCGCTTGTGCTTGCTCAGCTCGTGCAGGATGTCGCTGGCCGGGGTGATCGGGTAGGAGCCCAGGAACAGCGGGAGCTTGGACTGCACGCTGGCGGCGATCAGGCCGTACGCGAGGGCCTGGTTGCCGGAGATGTTGCGATAGACGCCGGGGGCGAGCTGGGCGGGCTTGACCTCGTACGAGACGGAGAAGGACTCGGTGGTCTCGCCGTAGTTCCAGCCCGCCTGGAAGGCGGCGATGTTGGCCTTGGCGATGTCCGGCTTCTTCGCGAACTTCTGCTCGAGGAACTTGATGGTGTGCTCGGTCGGCCGGTGGTAGAGCCAGCTGAGCAGGCCCAGCGCGAACATGTTCTTCGACCGCTCGGCGTCCTTCTTGGACAGCTCGAAGCCCTCGAGGGCCTTGACGGTGAGCGAGGTCAGCGGCACCGCGTGCACGCGCCACTCGCTGAGCGAGTCGTCCTCCAGCGGGTTGGCGTCGTAGCCGACCTTCTGCAGGTTGCGCTTGGTGAACTCGTCGATGTTGGCGATGATGTCCGCGCCTCTGGGCAGGTCGCCCAGGTTGGCCTTGAGAGCGGCCGGGTTCATGGCCACGAGCACGTTCGGCGCGTCGCCGGGCGTGAGAATGTCGTGGTCGGCGAAGTGGAGCTGGAAGCTCGACACACCCGGCAAGGTGCCTGCGGGTGCACGGATCTCGGCGGGGAAGTTGGGGAGCGTCGACAGGTCGTTGCCGAACTCCGCCGTGCCCGCGGTGAAGCGGTCGCCGGTGAGCTGCATGCCGTCGCCGGAGTCTCCGGCGAATCTGATGATCACGCGGTCGAGTTGCTGGACCTGCTTGTTCACAGCGCCTCCCTCGTCAGTGCTGTGAACGAAACTCGACTGTGCTCATCGTTTGTGCCCTCGCTGCGCTGGGTCACGGCTCAGTCCTCCTCGACGCCCGAGGCGCGGTTGCCCGGGGCGCGTTCTCTGTATCCATGCTAGATCCTCGGAAGGTCACGCGTTTGCATCCCGCGCATAGCGGGTAAACGCGGTCGAAGTCAGGGTGAGGTGGGAGAACGACGACACAGCCCGGACGCGAGCCTGCAGAGGTCCACATGCAGGCGGGCGTACAGAACGGTTCGGGTCACGAGCGCCAACTATACGTCCCCCCAATACGTGTCCTACGTCAGGGGGCGCTTACCCGGCAGCTCGCTCCCCGACCGGTACAGGTGTCCGGCCTGCATCCCTGCCGAGCCGTACAACTCAGGAACGGTGACGAAGCTGTAACCCTTCCCGCGCAGCCGTTTGAGGATGTCCGGAACCGCGTCAACCGTTTCCCGGTGGATGTCGTGCATGAGAATGATCGCACCTGGATGCGCCTTGCGCACGGCAAGGTCCGCGATGTCGCCCGCTTTATCTGCGAACAGATCCTTGACGTCGATGTCCCAGTCGACCAGGGCCAGCCCCAGTTCGGCCGCGACGTCGCGCACGGCCTGGCTCGCGGTCCCGTACGGCGTGCGCGCGAGCGCCGGCCGCTGCCCGATGGCGGTCGAGACGGCATCTTCAGTGCGCGCGAGCGAGTCGGTGATCCGGCTCGTCGCCTGTTTCGAGAGGTCCTTGTGGTCCCACGTGTGGTTGCCGACGAGGTGCCCTTCGGCGCTCATCCTCTTGACCAGCGCGGGCTGGGCGGCGGCGTTGGAGCCGACCACGAAGAACGTCGCCCTCGCGTGGCCTTTCCGCAAGATGTCCAGCAATTTGGCGGTATAGGGCCCGGGGCCGTCGTCGAACGTCAGCGCCACGCACTTGGCCTTGGCGCAGTCCACGGTCCCCGCCCGGTTGCTGGCGGCCTGCGGGCTCTCCGTGGGCGCCGTTTCGGGCCGCCGGACCGGAGCCCTCCTGGCCGCCTCCCGCACGCTGTCCTGCACCCGCCGCCCGAACTCGGACAGCAGCGGACGTACCCGCTCCGCCGGGATCGCCACGGCCAGCCGCCCCAGCGAGCACGGCCCGATCTGGCAGTCGTCGAACTCGACCACCAGGTCCCCGCCCCGGTTGAACGCCATCGAGTCGAACCGGTCGCCTCCGGCGCTGACCTCTTCCCGCTCGACCTGCGACCCGCGCCCCTTGAACTGCTCCCGCACCAGCTGGGCGAGCTGCCGCAGGGCGTGCTCGCCGTCGAGCAGCCCGGCCGACTCCGCCACCTTGCCGCTGCGCCGGTCGAACCAGTACGTACGCGTGGAGTAGGCCCAGCCCGCGCCCTGGAACTCGCCTGTCCGCAGCCGTACCGCGATCGCCTGGGGGGAGGCGGCGGCGAGCTGCCAGTCCACGTTCAGCTCGGGCCGCGAGGAGGCGGCGCGGCCTTTGGTCCGCCCGCCGAAGTCCCGCCACCTCCGCTCGGCCTCGGCGCGCAGGGCGCGGTTGAGCGCGGGGGCGTTCTGGAACTCGGGGTAGCTGATGTGCACATATCGGCTGCCGGTGTAGTGGTCGTCGGTGAGCGTCCTGGTGGACAGGCCGGCAACGGCCGCCGGGTCGACAAAGTCGATCATCGTCGGCTCTGCCGGGACCACGACCTCCCTCTCGGGGGTGACGGCCGCCAGATCGCAGGCGGTCGCCGAGAGGGCCAGCAGAGCGATTCCGGAAAAGAATCGCAATTTGTGCATGAATGTCAGGGTATGTTGCTGATCTTACTATTTACCCCGTCTTGACGTGATCACCACCGAGCCTTTGACCGGCGCGGGTACCTGGCGGGCGCTGATGCCTTCTGGGCCGGGGTTTGTGGCGGATTCCTGAACTTTGACCAGGTTCGTGAGGGGGGTTCCGGGTTACGATCTCACTCATGGAGGGCTACTTCGGGTCCTACGTGCTCGTCGCCGCACTGCTCGCCATCGGCGTCGCCATCGTGGCCGGCGCCCTGATGGCCAACCGCCTCCTCCGCCCGACCCGCCCGACTCCGGAGAAACTGACCACGTACGAGTGCGGGGTCGACCCGGTCGGGGAGGGGTGGGCGCAGTCGCAGGTCCGCTACTACGTCTTCACTTACCTGTATGTGGTGTTCGCGGTGGACGCCGTCTTCCTGTTCCCCTGGGCCACGATCTTCGACACGCCTGGCTATGGGTTGACGACGCTCGTGGAGATGTTCGTCTTCCTGGGCTTCATCGCCCTCGGCATCCTGTACGCCTGGCGCAAACGCGTACTCACCTGGACCTAACCCACCCGCCCGCGCCTTCACCCGCGCCACGCCTTCACCCGCGCCACGCCTTCACCCGCGCCACGCCTTCACCTGCGCCGCGCCTTCACCTGCACCCTCAGCTTCGCCTTCAATCTCGCCTTCGCCACACCCTCACCTCCACCCCCGACTCGTCTTCACCTCCGCCTTCGCCCCGCGCCTTCGCCTGCACCTCGCTTTCGCCTGCGCCTCGCCTTCGCCCTCACCCTCGCCTCTGCCCCCCTGAGTTCCCACCCGCGCCTGAGTTCCTGCCTGCGCCATGCCCGCCCCGCCCCGCCATGCTCGCCCCGCCATGCTCGCCCCGCTCGCCGCGCCTCCTCTCACCGCTTACCGATCCCAAGAAGTCCCCAACCACCCCCCAACCGAAGATTCCTTTGCCTGACCTGCGATCCGCGCAAGAATGGTCAACATGGCAGCAACAGACCTCCCGATGCCCACCGTGGGCCCGATCTCCAGGTTGGCGCCCAAGCCGATGCGCTTCGTGCTCAACTGGGGCCGGCGCTACTCGCTTTGGGTGTTCAACTTCGGGCTGGCCTGCTGCGCTATCGAGTTCATCGCGACCTCGATGAGCAGGCACGACTTCATCAGGTTCGGCGTGATCCCGTTCGCGAACGGCCCGCGCCAGGCCGACCTGATGATCGTCTCCGGCACGGTCACCGACAAGATGGCCCCGGCCGTCAAGCGCCTCTACGAGCAGATGCCCGACCCCAAATACGTGATCTCGTTCGGCGCCTGCTCCAACTCCGGCGGCCCCTACTGGGACTCCTACTGCGTGACCAACGGCGTGGACCAGATCATCCCCGTCGACGTGTACGTCCCCGGCTGCCCGCCCCGCCCTGAGGCTCTCCTGTACGGGATCATGAAGCTCCAAGAGAAGATCGCCGACGAGAAGCTCAGCGACCGGTACGTATGGTCCCGCTCCCATGGGGAGGACGCGTGACCACCGAGGGAACCCCGGACCGACCGGACAACACCCCCGACCCCTCGAACGCCTCCAACCCCCACGACCAGCAGCCACCCGAGCGGCCCGAAACCCGCCCACCCACACAGCCGTCCGAGGGGCCCGAAACCCGCCCGTCCAAACAGCCAGGGACTCGTCCGCCCACACAGCCGTCCGAGCGGCCCGAAACCCGCCCGTCCACACAACCGACGGACGACGGCACCCAGCGGTCGACACCGCGTCAACCCCCCGACACCACTGGCCTCCCTGGCGGTCTCACCCAGGTGGAGGCCCGGTTCGGGGACCGTGCCGAGATCTCCGAGTCCTACGGCGACACCACCATCGACGTGACCCCCGCCGACTGGATCGAGCTCCTGACGTTCGTCCGAGACGACCTCGGCTACGCGTTCTTCGACTGGCTGACCGGCGTGGACGACCCGCCGGAGGCCTTCCTCGTCGTGGCCCACGTCTACAACCTGACCGCCGGAGCACGCCTGCTCCTCCGCACCCGCGTACCCCGCGAAGACCCCCACCTCCCCACCGCGGTAGGCGTCTACCGGGGCGCGAACTGGCACGAGCGCGAGACGTACGAGATGTTCGGCGTGATCTTCGACGATCACCCCTACCTCGTGCCCCTCCTCCTGCCCGACGGGTTCGAGGGCCACCCGCTCCGCAAGGATTTCATTCTCGCCGCCCGCGTGGCCAAGCCGTGGCCCGGCGCCAAGGAGCCCGGCGAATCGGGACATGGCGCACCGAGCCGCCGCAAGACACTTCCGCCAGGAGTTCCAGCCGACTGGGGGCCGCCCGATGCTTGAAGTGGTGTTGAGCTTCGCCGTCATCCTCATCGTGTTCCTGGTTCTACCGCTGATCGTCGGCCAGACCGAGCACAAGGTCATGGCTCACATGCAGTCGCGGTTGGGCCCCATGTACGCGGGTCGTTTCCACGGTTGGGCGCAGCTCATCGCCGACGGGGTGAAGTTCGCGCAGAAGGAGGACGTCATCCCGGCCGCGGCCGACCGCCGCATTTTCATGATCGCCCCCGGCGTGGCGCTCGTCCCGTACCTCGTCGTACTGATCGCCATCCCCATCGACCGGGACCGCGTGGCCGTGAACCTCGACCTCGGCCTCTTCTTCGTCCTCGCCGTCATGGGCATCGGCGTCCTCGGCTCGATCATGGCCGGGTGGGCCTCGGCCAACAAATACTCGGTGCTCGGCGGGATGCGTTCGGCCGCCCAGCTCATGTCGTACGAGCTGCCGCTGGTCCTGGCGGCCTCCTCCGTCGCCATGGCCGCGGGCACGCTGTCGATCCCCGGCATCGTCGAGGCGTGGCAATGGTGGTGGCTGCCGTGGCAGGCCGTCGGCGGCGTCGTCTTCTTCCTGGCGGGACTCGCCGAACTGCGCCGCCCCCCGTTCGACATGCCGATCGCCGAGTCCGAGATCATCATGGGCCCGATGACCGAGTACACAGGCATGCGCTTCGCGCTGTTCATGCTCGCCGAGTACGTCGGGATCGTGGTCCTGTCGTTCCTGACCACCGTTCTGTTCCTGGGCGGCTGGCACGGCCCGTTCCTCCCCGGCTGGCTGTGGACTCTGATCAAGGTCTTCGCGCTGTCGTTCGTGGTGATCTGGCTGCGCGTCACGTTCCCCCGGCTGCGCGAGGACCAGCTGCAAAAGCTCGCCTGGGCCATCCTGGTCCCCCTGGCCCTTGGCCAACTGGCCCTGACCGGCATCATCAAGGTTCTCGTCTAGAGCAGAAACTTTAGGTTCGCTTTATTCGTCGTACCTGGGCAGGGGGCCTTTGGGGGTATGACTATGGACCATCTCGTCCCGATCTCAGGCGCGACAAAGGGCGAACTCCGCCCGGAAACCGTTCTGACATCACACGACCGAACGTTGGTCGTCACCGACGTTGCTTCAGACCATTCCGTACGCGTGACACCTGCGAGCCTCTACCACTACAACTGCGAGCAGATCACCACCAAAACCGGCAAGCTCCAACCCGTGCAAGGCATAGCGGCCCTGGACGCGGACGGCCTGGTCCTGCTCGACCTGCCGGGCGAGTGGCACAAGCCCGACCTGGAGCTTTTCGCGCACAGGGCAGGCATCCCATTGCTGGACGCCCGCTCCCACCCTCCGGCCCGTGTACGCGCGGTCCTGGCAAGCCGCGCCCCCGGCTGGCAACGTTTACGCGGCCTCCGACCGTTGTTCCCGCGCAAATGGCACAAGCCGGTTGCCATTTGCGCGGGAATCGCAGGCTTGGCCGTCATGGCTTACCTCGCGTCTCTGGGAATGTGGGCTGCCTGGCGCGCTGTCTCGTCAATGGGCCGGTTCCTCCTGGAAATGTTCGAATCCAAATGGCTGATGGTCGCCTTCAGCCCCGCACTGCTGGTGTTACGTCCCGTCTTCGGACGAATAACCCGCTGGCGGGCGCGCAGAGGCACCCTCCTGCCCTCAGCGGGCCGCGGACCGGACCTCAAAGCAAACTCCTCCGGAACGCTCCAGATCTTCCATGGCACGGAGGTCACGGCCACCCGGCGAATCGGCGCATCCCCGCGCGAAGCCTTCAGCCTGCTCCTCTATCAGTACGACAGCCTCACCGGCCTCTTCATCCTCGACGTAACCGGCAGCCCCCTCCACCACCTCCCGGGCCGCTGGCTCCCCGAACACGCCCACGCCTTCACCAAACGCCACAACCTCTCCCTCGCCGTACACCGCATCTCGCGCGAGGAGTACCTCAACCTCACCAGAGCCACCAAAGAAGCCAACCCGTGACAACCCCGGAACAGCCGCGGAAAGAACAGCAGCGACCACCCGCACGCCCTAACCAACTCCCGTTGGCGGACACCCGCGATCAGCCACCCACACTGACAACACGCCCGGAGCCCAACCGGTTGAACGGCCTGCCCGGTTGAACGGCCCGGTTGAACGGCCTGCCCGGTTGAGGATCCGCCCGGTTCGGCGGCGCCCAACCAGCCTGGGTGCTAATCACCATCAACGACGTCAACAACAGCGCCAACACCCCCGGCCCAGCAGCGCCTGCCCATGTCGAAGGCACGCCGCGCGATCAACGACGTCAGCACCCCCGGACCCCCAGCGCCTGCCCATGTCGAAGGCGCGCCGGGAGATCAACGACGCCAACGCACCCGGGCCAGAGGCGGCAGCGGCCAACAGCGCCGAGAACACCGGCAGATCAACCCCAACTGCTCACTCAGCACGCCCGCCCAAGCCGCCAAGCGCGTCACACCGCAACCCATCCCTCCCACGACCAGGAGGCCGCTCTGGGCAGCAACAACTCAGTGCACGATCGCCAGCATCACATCAGACGCCGAAGGCCGATCCTCAGGCCGCTTGTTAAGACAAGACCCCACAACTCCCCGTAAAGCAGGCGATAGCGGCGACAGGTCCGGATGCAGCGTGAGCACGCGGTTGAACACAGCAGGCACGGTGTCCTCCCCGAAGGCAGGCCGCCCCGTAGCCGCGAACATGATCGTCACACCCCAGCTGAACACATCGGAAGCCGGCCCCACAGCCTCCCCGGTCAGCTGCTCAGGCGACATGTACGGCGGCGTCCCGACCATCTTCCCCGACGTCATCGTCACCTGATCCAGTGCCCGGGCGATCCCGAAGTCGATCACCCGAGGCCCGTCGTTCCCGATCAGCACATTGCTCGGCTTGAAGTCACGATGCACGATCCCCGCCTTGTGGATAGCCGCCAACGCTCCGGCTGTGGATAACGCCAGCCTGGTCAGACTGTCCTCGTCACGCGGCCCGTGTTTCTTGACGAGCTGCTCCAGCGAGGGCCCCTCCACGTATTCGCTGACAATGTAGGCGTGCTGCCCGGAGATGTTCACGTCGAGCACACGGGCTGTGGAAAACGTCGCCACCCGCCGCGCCGCGTCGACCTCCCGCGCGAACCTGGCCCGCGCCATCTCATCGACGAGATCGTGCAGCACCTTCACGGCCACCCGCGTCCCGTTGGGCGCCATGGCCAGGTAAACCGCCCCCTGCCCACCACGCCCGAGCGACTGGAGCACCCGATAGTGCCCGATCCACTCAGGCTCTCCGGGGCGCCGCGGGCGCGACTCGGGCTCGGTCGTACGCCGCCGGTAGTTTTCGCCACGTCCGGGACGCGGCGGATGGGTGTCGGCGGAGTCGGTACGCCGCTGGTGCGTCTCGGCCGAGGTGGGACGCGGCCGGTGCGTCTCGGCGGAGGCGGGACGCGGCCGGTGTGCCTCAGCAGGGCCGGGACGCCCCTGATAGGGGCCGGGCTCCCGATGCCCATGCTGATGGGAGGGCGAGGTCGTCCTCTGGTGCAGATTCGTGTGCGTCGGATGCACCGGCCCCCGGAGCCGCGCCCGCACCATGGTCGGCACCAGGATTCCCGAGTGAATGGCCCCGCCGAGCCAGCTGACGAACAGCCCCAACGAGACCAGCACGGACAGCGGCTGCGGAATGTCTTCGAAGGTGTCGTACGCCAGCGCCGAGATCACGAACGACCCGATGCAGACCAGGTAGGCGGACGCCGCGAAGACCTGCCAGATGCTCCGCAGCCAGAACGCGGCGAACCCGATGGTGAACGGGGTCGCCAGCCCGCACGTGAACAGGGGCAGGCAGGCCCAGACGACGGCGGCCGCCCACGCCCCGCCACCGGGACGGACCTGATGGCTCTGCTGCATGGCCGAGAGACTATCGCCCCGGCACGGTTCATACCGGGCATGCACACAGCTTGTGGATAACTCCCCGTCAACCTGTGGACGGCTGTGGAAAACCGGGGACCCTGTCCCCACTCATTTGCCTGCGGGACCAATTGCGTCATGATATTGAAGCATGGGGCGGATACCAGGAGTCGGACTGGCAAAGGGGCTGTCCATCACCCTTCGCCACATGCTGCGCAAATCGGTGACGCAGCAGTATCCCGAGGTCAAGCCTGCCCTCCCGCCCCGCAGCCGCGGCGTCATCGCCCTGGTCGAGGAGAACTGCACCTCTTGCATGCTCTGTGCCCGAGAGTGCCCCGACTGGTGCATCTACATCGACTCCCACAAGGAGACGATCCCGGCTCCCGAGGGCGGCCGCCCCCGCCAGCGGAACGTCCTCGACCGCTTCGCCATCGACTTCAGCCTGTGCATGTACTGCGGGATATGCATCGAGGTGTGCCCGTTCGACGCTCTCTTCTGGTCTCCGGAGTTCGAGTACGCGGAAGGCGACATCCGCAACCTCATCCATGAGAAGGACAAGCTGGCCGCTTGGACCCAGACCGTCCCCCCGCCTCCGGCCCACGACCCGGGTGCCGAGCCCCCGAAGGAACTCACGGCCGCCCCCCGCCGGCCCGCCGCCCGTACGGCACGCACAGCGGAACCACCCCAGCGCAGAGGAGGTACGGCAGCCGGCCCCTCCCCGGACGCACAGAACGCCCAGCCGGCAGCGGGAACAAGCGAGACGCGCCCCACCTCCGAAGCACCGGACGCAGGGCCCACAACCACAGCAAAAAGCTCGCAGCCCACAACCAGAGCAGAGCACTCAGCAGGCGCCCCCGGAACAACATCCGAAGCAAGCCTGCCCGGAACAACGTCCGAGGCAAGCGTCTCCAGAACAGCGCCCGAAGCCGACGTTTCCGGAGCAACGCCTGAAATCGTCCCATCCGAGCCCGGAGCTGGCGCATCCGGGACGATTCCCGAATCCAGCACCCCAGGCACGGCCCCCGACACCTCAGCGACGACGCCCACGCCCGACGCCCAGGACGGGGAGCCCACTGCGGGCGCGCCCGGATCAGGCCCGGCGACCGCTCCGTCACGCACGCCAGGCGGACGCCCACGCCGACCCATCCAGAACGTACGGGGAATCCGTCCTCCAGGCGCCCTCCCATCCCGCGCTCAGGACGACACCTCTGAGCCGAATGCCGACGTGCCGCGCTCCGCCCTCCCCCCGGAAGAGGGCCAGACGACCGCATCTCGCCCCGCAGGAGAAAGCGAGACGACCGCATCTCGCCCCGCAGGAGAAAGCGAGACGACCGCATCTCGTCCCGCAGGAGAAAGCGAGACGGCCGCAGCCCCCGCAACGAAGGACGACGACCCGACGACCAGCGCGCCCTCCCCAACGGCGGCCACCGCCTCTCCCCCCACAGAAGACGGCGAGACTGGTCCCTCCGCGAAGGAGCCACCCCAGGGACAGGCTTCATCCACAGGGCAGTCGTCCTCAGAAAAGTTGTCCACAGCCTCGGGCGGCCCGCAACCGAAGCCCGAGCCGGAGGAGCAAACTTCTGCCGCGAGCCCTCGCAGGCGCAGGATGGCCGATCCACGGTCCATCCGACCGCCCGGGCGGCTCGGTCCTGACGAGACAAGGGAGTCCGAGGAGGAGTCGTGACCGAAGCGGTGCCCTCCTACCTGTCACCCACCGGGCAAGAGATCGTCTTCTTGCTGCTGGGCGCGGTAGCGGTTGGATCGGCGCTGCTTGTCGTCACGACCAAACAACTCGTTCACGCCGCCCTCTGGCTCGTGGTGTCCTTCGGCGCCCTGGCGGGCTGTTATCTCGTGCTGACCGCCGAGTTCGTGGCCTGGGTCCAGGTGCTGATCTATGTGGGCGCGGTGGTGGTGCTGCTGCTGTTCGGCATCATGCTCACCCGGGCCCCCATCGGCCGCTCCACAGACCTGGACAGCGGCAACCGCCTGGTCGCAGCCCTGGTGGCGGTGGCGACCGCGGCCATTCTCGTCACGGTGGTGATCGACGGATTCCACGCCGCCTACACACCGTTGACCCCAGGCCAGGGAGCCGCGAAGGAGCTGGGCGCCAGTGTGTTCGCCACCTGGGTGCTGCCGTTCGAGGCGCTGTCCGTGCTCCTGCTCGCCGCCCTGATCGGCGCCATCGTCCTGTCCCGTACGGACATCCCCGGCGGCGCGCCGTCCGCTCATACCGGGAGCAACACCCCACCCGACGAGACGCGCGCCGCAAGGTCGCCGACGGAAAGGGACTCGGCACCTCGGCGGGTCGGGGGTCACAAAGCCGGGGAGGATGCGCATACGGGGGATAGGTCACCATCCACCCGGAGCGGGGAAAGCTCGCCCGCCCGGCCGGAGACCAGCCCGTCACCCCCCGACACCCGGGACAACTCGGTGCCCGACCGGACCGGGGGTCATCTGCCGCCCGATCAGACCGGGGGTCATTAGTGCACATCGTCTACCCGGCCGTGGTCTCTGCGCTCCTGTTCTCCATCGGCGTCTATGGCGTGCTCGTCCGCCGCAACACGATCCTCGTGCTGATGTCGGTCGAGCTGATGCTCAACGCCGTCAACCTCAACCTGGTGGCGTTCGACGTGTGGCTGGCCGACCGCCTGCACAGCGGTCAGGTCCTCACCCTGTTCGTCATCGTCATTGCGGCCGCCGAGGTGGGCCTGGGCCTCGCGATCGTGCTGGCGCTGTACCGCAACCGCCGCACCGTCGACATCGACCACCTCCGCGACCTCGCCGAACCCACCGACGAGCCCACAGAGACGCCGGCGATCGCGGGCACTCCCGACCAGCCCGCCGCCGCCGCGCGCTCAGCGACGACACCGGTACGAGGCCACGCCATCGCCCCGGAACACCCACCTGACCCCGCCACGTCCGATCCCGCCACGCCCGCCAACACGGTTGAGCCCACCGAAGGCCGTCCACCCGCCACCGCCGAGCCCAACGAGCACCACCACACCCAGCCGGCTCAGGCACCCCAAGCAGCCTCAGACCACTCGGACGGGACAAGCGAGGCGGATCGGACAGGGAAGGCGGAGACCGAAGGCGGTCGTGGGGACGAGCAGCCCGCCAAGCGAGGTGGCACGCTGTGACGACTTTCCCGCTCATCGCCGTGCTCCTGCCCTTCGTCGCCGCCGCGGCAGGGCTTCTGCTCTCCCGCTGGCCCCACCAGCGCTCCACCGCCCCCTCCAGCACAGGAGAGCCCAAGACACCCAGCCCAGGCGCCCCAGCCGGCAACCTCGGGACGACGACACCCGCCTCCACCCCAAAGGCCACAACCCCGGCCCTCGAAACCGCGACCTCCGCGATAGAGGCCACAACGCCCGAGCACGAAGCCAAGTCAGCCGAGACAGCTGCGGCAACCAGAGCGGCGGCCCAGCGAGCCAACACCCGGGCAGCCTGGATCGCGATCCTCCCGACCACGCTCTCAGCGATCCTGGCGGGCTGGCTCGCCTGGGGCCCGGGCGTCGCCTACCTGCACGGCGCGACCACCTCCCCACCCACAGGCCAGACGTACGGCACCATCGTCACCGGCGGCGTCCCGATCACGCTCATCCTCCAGGCCGACAACCTGTCGAGCATCCTCGGCGTCCTGGTCACCCTCGTCGCCCTGGCCGTACAGGTCTACTCCGTCGGCTACCTCAAGGACGATCCGCGCTACCCCTCCTACAGCGCGTTCATCAGCCTGTTCACCAGCGCCATGCTCCTGGTGATCTACGCGGGCGACCTCCTGGTCCTCTACGTGGGCTGGGAGATCATGGGCCTCTGCTCGTACCTCCTCATCGGCCACTGGTGGGAAGACCGGAGCAATTCCCGCGCGGCGGTCAAGGCGTTCCTCGTCACCCGCCTGGGCGACGTCGGCTTCCTCTTCGGCATCTTCGTGCTCGGTCTCGCGGCGGGAAGTTTCCGCATCACCGACGTGCTGGGCAAAGTGCCGGAGATGTCCGCGGCCACGCTCGTGACCGCCACGATGCTCCTGCTGGCCGGTGTGGCGGGCAAGAGCGCCCAGGTCCCGCTGCACACGTGGCTCCCTGACGCCATGGCGGGCCCCACGCCGATCAGCGCCCTGATCCACGCCGCCACCATGGTCGCCGCCGGGATCTTCATCGTGGCCAGGCTGTTCCCCGCGTTCCTCGCGGCCCGGCCCACGCTCGACGTGCTGGCCGTCGTCGCGGCCCTGGGCATGCTGGGTTCGGCGCTGGCCGCGTTGGCCCAGGACGACCTGAAACGCGTGCTCGCCTACTCCACGATCAGCCAGCTCGCGTACATGGCAGGCGGCCTGGCCGCGGGCTCCGACACGGCGGCCATCTTCCACCTGCTGACTCACGGCGCGTTCAAGGCTCTGCTGTTCCTGTGCGCGGGTGCGGTGATCCACCACGTCGGTTCCAACCTGATGACCCAGATGGGCGGCCTGCGGCGCGAACTGCCGGTGACGTTCGTGACGATGACGATAGGTTTCGCCGCCTTGATGGGCATCCCTCCGGCCAGCGGCTTCTTCAGCAAGGACGGCATCCTGCTGGCCATGGACCGCGCACTGTCCACCGGTGGCCTGACGGACGCGGCCGCGCTCCTCCTGTACGGCTGCGCGCTCGCGACCGTGGCCGTCACCGGCGCGTACGCCACCAGAGCCTGGCTACGCACGTTCTTCGGCCAGGCGCGGGCCGTGGCGCTCCCCGAGCCGGAGCCGGGCACGGCCCACGTCGTGGACGTCACCGAGGCCCCCCGCACGATGCTCGTTCCTGTCGTCGTCCTCGCCGTCCCCGCCCTGCTGCTGGGCTTCGCGGGGGAGCTGCACCTGGACCTCGGCGTGGCCGCCGTCAGCGTCGTGCTCGCCGCACTCGGCGCCGGGACGGTGTACGCGTTCTGGCGCATCGATCCCATCGCCGACCCGGCCCGCCTGCTGGGGCCGTTGCGGGGGCCGTGCGAGCGGGCGTTCTCCGTGGACGGCCTCTACGCCGCGCTGTTCGTACGCCCGGTCCTGGCCCTGGCCAGGCTGGTGGTGCGGACGGACGACGTGGTCGTGGACGGGGCGGTGCGCGCGTCCGGCAGGTCGGCGCGCGGATTGTCCGGACTGCTGCGACTGGCCCAGAACGGCAATGTCCAGCTCTACGTGAGCGGCCTGCTGGCCGGTGTCCTGCTGATCGCGGTGGGGGCGGTGGTGTTCGCATGACGGCCCGGTATCGCCTCGGCGCAGAGGCGGAGGTGCTCGCATGATGGCCTGGCTCTCTGTCGCGCTGCTGGCCGTGCCGCTGCTCGGCGCCCTCCTGCTCCTCCTCGCGCCGCACCGGCTCCGGCCGCTGCTGCACACGTACGGACTGACCCTGTCCGGCCTGACGCTGGCACTGGCCGTGCTGCTGGCCGCGACGTTCGACTACTCACGGGGCGCGCGGCCGCAGTTCGAGGTCGATCAGGCGTGGATCCCCGGGCTGGGACTCCGCTTCCACCTCGGCGTCGACGGGATCTCGCTGCCGCTGATCGTGCTGACGGCGCTGCTGACGTTCCTGTGCTTCGTCTACCTGTGCTGGGGCGCCGCGCGGAGGGGGTTCGTGGGGGCGCGGCCGAGGGCACTGGTGTTCACGCTGCTGGTGCTCGAAGTGGGCATGATCGGTACGTTCCTCGCTCTCGACCTGCTGCTCTTCTTCGTGTTCTTCGAGATCGTCCTCATCCCGATGTACTTCTTGATCGGCATCTGGGGCGGAGAGGGCCGCCGGGCGGCGTCGGTCAAGTTCATCCTGTACACGCTGCTCGGCTCGGTCGTGATGCTGCTCGGCCTGCTGCTCGTATGGGCGCAGACCGGCACGCTCGACATCGAGGCCCTGAGCGCGGCCCACGGTGCCGGTATAGCGAGGTCTGTGCAGATCGTGGCGTTCGTGGCGATCGGCATCGGCCTGGCGGTGAAGACCCCCATGTGGCCTTTGCACACCTGGCTGCCCGACGCCCACACCGAGGCTCCCACCGTCGGCTCGGTGCTGCTCGCCGGGGTGCTGCTGAAGATGGGCACGTACGGCTTCGCCAGGATCGCCATCCCCATCCTCCCCGAGGGCGCGATGGCGGTGGCTCCGTGGCTCGGTGCGTTCGCCGTGGTGGGCATCATTTATGGCGCTCTGGCCTGCCTCGCCCAGCGAGACCTCAAACGCATGATCGCCTACTCGTCCGTCGGCCACATGGGCTTCGTCCTGCTGGGGTTCGCCACGCTGACCCCGGTCGGCATCAACGGCGCCCTCTTCGCGAACGTCGCCCACGGCCTCATCACCGGCCTGCTGTTCTTCCTGGCCGGGGCGATCAAGGACCGCTACCACACCGCCGACATGCCTTCCCTGGGCGGCGGCATGCTGGCGACGCTGCCGCGGCTGGGCTCGGTGCTCACCTTCGCGTCGATCGCCTCGCTGGGGCTGCCGGGGCTGGCCGGATTCTGGGGGGAGATGCTGGCGCTGTTCGGGGCCTTCCAGCCGGCGAACGGGCTGCCCCGCGCGCTGTTCGTGACGTACATGGCGATCGGAGGGCTGGGGGCGGTCCTGACGGCCGCGTACTTCCTGGTCATGCTGTCCCGCGTGACCCACGGTCGCCCCCGCATGGACGAGCGGGAAGGCGTCACACCGGACGAGCGTCCCGTCGTACCTCTCGGCTCGACGGCAAGACGCTCGGCGACGGCCACCCTGGAGCCGCCCCCGAGACCGGAGCCCTACAGCGGCCAGCACAAGCCTCCAAGCGCCACCGAACCCAGCACGCCTCCGGACCATGCCGCACCGTCCGGTGACGACGCGTACCTGGAAGATGCCGGACCCTTGAGCGGCGGCACGCCCTCAGAGCACGTCCGACCGTCCAGCGGTGACGCGCGCCTGGAAGATGCCGGAGCCGTGAGCGGCGGCACCCTCCCGGGCGGCCCTCAGCGGGTTACCGGCGCGCCCCGGCGGCAGGCGCCAGATGACATCAGGAGTTACGAGCTGCTGGCATGGACACCGCTGGTGGCCCTGATCCTGCTCTTCGGGCTCTGGCCGGGCCTCCTCCTGTCGCTCACCACACCGGCCGTGCAGACCCTGCTGGGAGCCGTCTCATGATCCAGCAGATCGACTACTTCGTGATCGCGCCTCCGCTGGCGCTGGCCCTGGTGGCCGGTCTGGTCCTGCTGCTGGACGCCTTCCTCCCGGCCCGCCCCCGTACGAAGCCCGTGCTGGGGCTCGTCACGCTGGCAGGCGTCCTGGTCGCGCTGGCCTTCGTCGTCGCCCAGGCGATCGGGGGCGGCCCGCCGCGATCGACCTTCTGCGTCCCGGCCGACCTCGCCGGTCCCACCAGGCAGTGCTCCTTCGTGGCGGACGGCTTCACGCTGGTCTTCGCGGGCATGGTGCTGGTCGCGGCCGTGGTGGTCGTGTTGATGTCGATGACCGAGCTGGCGGCCGGCGGCATCCCGGTGGGTGAGTGGTACTTCCTCCTCCTTTGCACCCTCGTCGGCGCGGTGACCCTGCCCGCCTCCCGAGACCTGATCATGCTCGTGGTGGCGCTCGAGCTGGTCTCGCTCCCGGTCTTCGCCCTCACCGCCATGAAGCGCTACGACGGCCGAGCCTCCGAGGCCGCCGTGAAGCTCTTCGTGGTTTCGGTGGTGTCGACGGCCGTCATGCTGTTCGGCGTCTCGCTTCTGTACGGCATCGCGGGCACGGTCTACCTGTCCCGCCTCGCGGCCGTGTTCAGCGGTCAGGCCCCGGCGCCGGGGTTGGCGGAGACCACGACCCTCGCGGCGGTCCAGGGTCTGCCCGCCGTCGTCTCGGTCGGAGTCGTGCTCGTCGTGGCGGGGTTCGCCTTCAAGATCGCCGCGGTGCCGTTCCACTCCTGGGCGGCCGATGTCTATCAGGGCGCCCCGGTCCCCGTGGCCGCGCTGCTCTCGGTGATCTCCAAGGCGGCCGGGTTCGCCGGGTTGATCCTCGTACTGGTCGCCGGACTGTCCGGGCAGGCTGCCACCTGGGCGCCCATTGTCGGGATCATCGCCGCGCTGACCATGACCGCGGGCAACCTGCTCGCCATGCGCCAACGCTCCGCCGTACGCCTGCTGGCCTGGTCCTCCGTCGCGCAGTCCGGCTACATCCTGGCGCCGCTGGCGGTGGCGGCCCAGGGCATAACCCTTCGGCCTGCCAGGGGACCCGGCACATACCCAGCCGGAACCGGGGTCGGCGCGGTCAGCACTTCCATGGCGTACCTGGTCATCTACGCCGCCATGAACCTCGGCGCGTTCGCGGTGGTCCTGCTCGTCTCCAGGACCGCCACCCGCAACGAGCTCGACGACTACCGGGGCCTGGCGTTCCGGCGACCCGCGGCGGGGCTCGCGCTGGCGTTCTGCCTGGTCTGCCTGGCCGGCCTGCCACCGGGCCTGGCCGGGCTCTTCGCCAAGGTGTTCGTCTTCCGCGAGATCGTGGAGGGCGGCTCGGGCTGGCTTGCCCTGATCATGGCCGTCAACACCGTGATCGGCCTCTACTACTACGCTGTCTGGACCGCGCGCCTCTTCACCCCTCCCACGGCACCGGTCCTCGTCCGGCACCGCCCGACGCCCATGACGTGGCTGGCCATCGGCCTCGCTCTGGCAGTGGCCGTGCTGTTCTCGATCGCCCCCCAACTGGTCCTGGACATGACCGCACTGTCCGCCTTCGGTTGAGAGACGGGCCGTGGGTAAGAAGAAAGTCGCGCTCCGCCCGCAGCTGAGCACGCCGGGGAGCGGCTGGGGAACGAAGCACCGGGTCGTGGTCGTTGGAGGAGGTGAACCCAGACCACGAAGGGGGGAAACCTTGCACCACAACGGTCTGCGCACGGCCATCCTGCTGGGCGGCCTGTCGGCGCTGATTGTCGCGGTGGGCGCGTGGTTGGGCGGCGGCGCCGGTGTGCAGATCGCGCTCGTGCTCGCCCTGGCGAGCAACGGAGTCGCCTATTTCTTCTCCGACCGCATCGCCCTGTCGGCCATGCGTGCCAGGCCGGTCAGCGAGGTGGAGCAGCCCACGCTCTACCGGATCGTGCGAGAGCTCTCCACCGAGGCTCGCCAGCCGATGCCGCGCCTGTACATCTCGCCGACGGTGCAGCCGAACGCGTTCGCGACCGGCAGAAGCCCTCGCCAGGCCGCGGTGTGCGTGACGTACGGCCTGACCAAGCTGCTCGACGAGGCCGAGCTGCGCGGAGTGATCGGGCACGAGTTGTCACACGTGTACAACCGGGACATCCTCATCTCCTCCGTAGCCGGCGCGCTGGCCACGATGATCACCTGGATCAGTTACGTGGCCGTGTTCTTCGGCGGCTCGGACGATGACGAGGGGCCGGGCTTCGTGGGCGCGCTGCTGATGATGGTGCTCGGACCGGTGGCGGCAGGGATGGTGCAGATGGCGATCTCCCGGACGAGAGAGTTCCAGGCCGACGAATCGGGTGCCAGGCTCACGGGCGACCCGCTCGCCCTGGCCTCGGCGCTCCGCAAGATCGAGATGGGTGCCCGCAGGCTTCCGCTCCCCGAGAACAGCCGCCTCACCTCGGCCTCCCACATGATGATCGCGAACCCGTTCAGCGGCTCGGGCTTCGGCCGGCTGTTCTCCACGCATCCGCCCACGTCCGAGCGGGTCGCCCGCCTCGAGCGGATGGCCGGCTACCGCCGCTGACCCATGGGCCGATTAACCAAGGCGGAGCGGAGGCTCTGGAACGCGTTCCACCGGCCAGACCGTCGAGCTGGGCCCGTTCAAGATCGGTCCGTTCCGTACGGCCGGCGCGAACGCTCCCACGGACGGCCACACGTGGGGGCCCGAACGCTCGATCAGAGCCGAAGTGATCGCCCAGTTGCTCCTCGGCGCCCGCGACACCGGCACCGGCTCGGTCCCGGCGGTACGTCTGCGCGGCGCCCGGATCACCGGCCGGCTCACGATCATCGGCGGCACGATCCCGTACGAACTCAGCCTGATCGGCTGCCATCTGGATGAACCCATCCGCTTCACCGACTCCAACACCCGCACCGTACGCCTGACCGACTGCCGTCTCCCGGGCCTCAGCGGCGGCGGCCTGCGGGTGGCCGGGCACCTCAGCCTGTCCGGCTCGAACATCACCGGCACCGTCCGCCTGAACCGGGCCCAGTTCGAGAGCGGGCTGTGGCTGGGTGGGACCAAGGTGACGGCCGACGACGACGAGGGATGGGCGCTCTACGCGAACGCCGTCGTCGTGGACTCCGGCACGTACCTGCGCAACGCCGACTTCACCGGAGCAATCGGTCTGGTCGGCGCCCGCCTCAACGGTGGACTCTTCCTGGACGGCGCAACCCTCCGCAATCCCGGCAACCAGGCCCTCATCGCCGACAACATGGTCGTCGAGGACACCATGCGCTGCACCGACGGATTCCTGGCACTGGGCTGCATACGATTACGCGGAGCGCGAATCAACGGGACACTCTCGCTCAACGGGATCATCCGAAGCCCGGACACTCGCTACGCCCTCCACGCAAGCCACATGGAGCTCCGCGAGCTCTACCTGAAGCCCGCAAAGCCCATCGAAGGCGTCGTCACCCTCGCACACACCACCGTCGGCACGCTGCACGACAATCCAGACACCTGGCCCGAGAAATTACGCCTGAACGGCCTGACCTACGACCGCCTGCGCGGCTCCGGCGTAACCCGCCGAATCGACTGGGTGACCCGGGATCCGGAGGGGTTCAGGCCGCAGCCGTACGAGCAACTCGCCGCGTGGTTCCTCAGCGACGGCAACGACGCGCTCGCCCGGCGCACCCAACTCGCCAAACTCCGCGCCCGCCGGCAGACGCAGGGCCTCGGTAGCCGGGCGTGGGGGCGGCTGCTCGACGTCGCGGTCGGGTACCGCTACCGCCCCTGGCTGGCGGGCATATGGTTCGCCCTGCTGCTGGCGATCGGGACGGTCGTCTTCGCCATCAGCCCCCCAAGAGCGCTCAAACCCTCCGAGAGCCCCGATTTCAACGCCTTCGCCTACACCTTCGACCTCCTGCTCCCGATCCCCGCATTCGGGCAACGAGAGCTGTTCGACCCGGGTGGGTGGACGCAGTGGCTCGCGTACGGACTGATCGTCTCCGGCTGGATCCTGGCCACGGCGCTGATCGCCGGCGCTACGCGGATCCTCCGCCCTCAGTGACCCGGCGCAGGATGGACGCGAGATCCGTCGGGAAGAAGGTCTCCTCCGTGCTCTCGAGCTCCTCCGCGCTCCACCACCGGTAAGCCATCGTCGTGTCCTTCTCGGTCTGCTCCATGTGATCGAACGACACGACCGCAGCGGCCCCCACCCAGATCGCGAAGAACGTCTGATCCTGCGTGATGGCGTACTCGGACCAGTTGAACTCGATCACGCTGTTCCCGTACGGTCCGCTGAGCTCGTCCGCATTCGCCCGGATCCCGACCTCCTCGAACAACTCCCGCGCCGCCGCCTCCTGCAACGTCTCGCCATCCTCCGCCGCCCCGCCGATCGTGAACCAGAACGGCTCATCGGGCCTGGCCGGATCGAAGCCGTGGAGCAGGAGAACCCGATCTTGATCATCAATGGGCAGGGCACGCGCTGTAAAGCGGCGCAGGGGGATCTTCGTCACGTTTACCGAGCTTACGATCGAGCCCCGACATACCGCCCGCCGCCATCCTCCAGAGCAATCTGACTGAGGGCGCGATCGGGCTGGACAACCAGCCAGACCCTGGGGACTGGACCAGATCAACCTGAAGCACTGTGAGGCCGATCATTCATGTCCGTACCACGCAGGTCAGAGATCAAGCGGATGCTGGGCTCAGCCTGAGCCGCCGCGAGCAGATCGGCGGCTTTGGCTGAGCCTTTGGCTATCTAGGGATGAGCTCGGGTTAGAGGGACCCCGGCTGGAGCTGAACCTTGCATTGGATGGAACTGAGGTACTCGTTCAAGTGCCGCCGAAGCCCGGCCATCTCGTCGCCGAGAGCTGCGAGATCTTGTCTGACCTCAATACGGAACTCGGCGATGTCGGCCTTTATCTGGTCGACTTCGGCCGTTGTGGCCTTGCCGGCGCCACTGCTGGGCACGCCCGCTTCGAGTGCCCGCATCCGTGACATCAGGTCGAGAAGGCGTCCTTCTATGTCCACTGTTCCACCTTTGCGGCAGAGGGAGTACTCCCTTGTGGTTGACTTCATCCATGGTCTCATTGAGTGAGGACTCAGTGACGGACAGTTCCCCAACTGCCGATGGGCGCCCGTAGTCAGGCAGTGGTTCTTTCGCACCGGTGCCTAGATTTCTTTTCCCCGGGAGGAGGATCGAACTCCCATGGTGCGCGTCGGCGAAGAACTCCGGCCAGCGAAAACGGGTCAAGGCGACGGATCGGAAAGACCGGGTGCCGCGTCGACGATCGACACAGGCACGAGATCTCGGATAGATGGTTCAACGAGCCAAGAAGACCATCAAACGCGGAGACTTCGCCGGCACCTTGTTGGTGGCGGGTGGGTGCCCCCGCCTCTGACTGGCCTACATCACCCACGGAGCCATTTGGCCGATCCGCAAGGGCACCTCGACCAAGGCTGTGTAGCCCGCTCTCAGCCACTCCACCGAGGATACGTACATGTGGGGGAGCGGCCCGAGGCACAGGAGAAGACGCGTGCCCTCGTGGACAGCGCGCTCGACCGTGTGCCCCGGATGTGCCCTCCGAGCCCTGCGGAACGCTGGAACGCCAGTTCAAAGGCCTGAAGTAGGCCTCCGCTAGCGGTAGTTCACGAACTGGAGGGCGATGTCCAGATCCTTGCCCTTCAGAAGGGAGATGACGTCCTGAAGGTCGTCCTTCTTCTTCGAGCTGACCCGAAGCTCCTCGCCCTGAATCTGCGCCTTGATCCCCTTCGGCCCCTCGTCGCGAATCAGCTTGGAGATCTTCTTCGCGTTCTCCTGGTCGATGCCCTCCTTCAGGCTGACCAGCATCCGGTACTCCTTGCCCGACAGCTTGGGCTCACCCGCGTCGAGGATCTTCAGCGAGAGGCCCCGCTTGACCACCTTCTCCTTGAACACGTCGAGAGCGGCATTCGCCCGCTCCTCGCTGTTCGCCTTGATCTCGATGTTGTCCTGCCCTGACCAGCTGATCGCGGCCCCCGTACCCTTGAAGTCGAAGCGGTGCCCGATCTCCTTGACCGTCTGGTTCAGAGCGTTGTCGACCTCCTGACGGTCGATCTTGCTCACGATGTCGAAAGACGAATCGGCCAAAACACTCATCCTCTCAGCGGCGAAAGCACTACCCGGATCCTGCTTCCCCGGCGTACGCGAAAACGCGCGGACCCAGCGCACGAGCCTAGCCAGCATCGGCCCGCCGCGCAGGACACCGCTCCCCGTACGGAGAACCGTCCAGATTCCGGCTCCCCTCCACCCGTTTCGGCGCGGTGCCCAACGGAGATCCGGCGCACACCCAACCGTTGTCACGTACACCTCGGAAGTCCGCTATCCTTCTATCTGTCGCCGCGAGAGCGGATGGCACGGCAGGTTGCCCGAGTGGCCAAAGGGAGCGGTCTGTAAAACCGTCGGCTCAGCCTACGCAAGTTCGAACCTTGCACCTGCCACACCAGCGGGAAGAGGCCCGTCACCAGCGGAAACGCAGTGACGGGCCTCTCGCTTTGTGTCCGGCTGTCTACGGCGATCATCGGCGTTCTACGGCCACTCACGGCCAATACGCGGCCAAGTTTGCAGGTCTACTTGCGCCCCTAGGGGCTGCCCGACTCGACCCTCAACTGATCGATCGTCGATGCGGGTCGGTAGCGGCGACTGAGTGCGTGTTTTAGAAGATCATTCATGTTCGGCGTGGCAGCATGAGGGCGGCTGGATGCCCCCTGATCGCTACCCTTCGGACCTGACCGACATGCAGTGGGAGCTCTGTCGGCGTACCTAACAACGCCCATCCGGCAGGTCTTCGCCGACCAGGGGTTTCGCGGGACGGTTGGTGGACTGGGCACGCTACTCCCTGCGTACCTCCCTGGAGATCGTGCGTAAGCCCGCTGACCAGCGCAGTTTCAACGTCATCTCCCGCAGGTGGGCGGTCGAGCGTACCTTGGTTCGGCTGCCCGCCTGCCGCTGCCTGGCCCGTGACCATGAATGCGATCCCGCCTTCTCCGAGGCCATCATCCACTGGGCCGCCATCACAGGCATGGCCTGACGGATCACACGCCGCCATCCGGCCCAACGTCGGCGTCGACACAACCTCCGCCAGCCTTGATCGCGCTTGTCGCGAAGCTCATGAGTCCCACCAGCGTGGCAAGCTGTCATCGGGTGTGTCCGGGCTGGCGAAGTGGAATGGCACGCCCAGGCTGTGGGCTATCGCCTGGCCTTTCTCGACAGCCTCAACGGCTTCCGGCCAAGTCGGAACCTCCCCGTTGAACAGCCGCAGGTCACTCCCGCGACGAAACAGTGCCAGCAGACACTCGTCGAAGCGGTGATGGTGCCGGCCCGGCCGTTGCACGATCGCGACCAGTTCCACGAACCAGCCCTGGGTATCTCCGTCCCACAGCGCTTCAACCGCGACCACCGGCTCGCTGATCGCCCTAACCGCCTTGACCAGCCGTGGAAGTTGCACAGGCGCTTCTTCAATGTCATCCAAGCCCTGCTCGGCCAACCGGACGGATCGTTCCTGCAGCATGTCCTGCGCCTCATATAGGCCAGGCACAGGATCAATGCCGCCTTCGGACCGTAACAGCATGATGGCTGCAATCAGCCGTCCACGACGAAGGTGTTCGTCGATTCGATCACGAACCTGCGGGGGGGCAACTTTGCCCACCACCCATCCCGTACTTCCACACGTATCAGTCTGACCAGCGGTGATCACAGTGTTGCTTCACCCCTCTCAAACACGCTGTGAGCGGTAGATCTGCACATCATGAGGTTCGTGTCGGGTCTGTGGATGACCTACCTGGCGGCCCAAGATTGTGGGGATGGCGAGTAGTCTGCGCCGTTTCTGCAGAATTCCGCGGCGATCTGCGGATCGCGTCGGCCTATGCAGAAGCGGGGCCTAGCCGGGCGGCTGGCCTGTGTCCTTTCTCTCGAAGAGGCATTCTGCTGATTCTGCGGATTGATGGTTTGGCTCTTCGTCGGCACCAGCTCCGCCGACCGGTCAACTCTGTGGCTCGTTCTGTACTGGCTCCCTATTGGCACAGCTTGACGAACTGCTGGTTTTCGGAGTCACCTACTAACTGTCGATACCTGTCTTCGTGGGGAGTGTTGATGAATCGCCTCCGCTGTCCGCATTCCTTCGTGCGACGCCACCGAGGATTGGAACCAACTGCTCCATCACAAGGGATCCGGCAGCCAGTCGTCACCTCCACGCTTGGTTCCTCCGGCCCTGAGGGGCAGGGCGTTCCAGCCGCTAGCGGGCAACTATGCGACCAGCGCGACCGACGTGCAGGTGCCTGCCACTGGTTCGCCTATGGCCGCGAGCTTTCATCCGGTACGTCGCACTCCGTGCCGATTTGGTAGCTGAGATGACCCTTGTTGACTGATCTTGCGAAAGTTACGCTTTGCCCGTTTGGTCAGTGCTCCAGAGCCGCACGAGTCAGGACTTCTGCCGGGTGGGGTGGAGCGACGTCTGGCACCCCAATAAGGGTGTCCCTCGTTGTGGTTCGGAGCGTGACGGCGTATGCGCCGGTATTTGTCATGGGCTCGTCTGGCTGTGCCGTCGGTGGTGGCGTTAACAGTCCTGCTATCAGGAGCACCGCCGGCGTTCTATCCGCAGCCCGTGTCTGCTGCTGCCACTACTCAGGACGTCCTGGTGTCGGACGGTATCGAGAACGTGCCCGTGCAGATGCGAGGCTCCGCCACCGAACTGCCTTCGCTGGTGGAATCGGCGGTCACCGCTACCCCAGAGAAAGCGGGCACACCCAGGCGATCGACCCGGCCGCCGAAGGGTGCACTTGCCCCCGACAGCCGTGATCCTGGTGACAGAGAACGAGCCGCACACGCCGTGGCGGAGCGGGAGCCCGCGGGGCGTCAGGACAAGGCCGATGCCTACGAAGCGACCACGACACGGGCCGGGGTGGCCGCCGGCGGTGGATGCACCATCGACTGTGTCGAGATATTCAACGTCTATCCCCAACAGGGATCGCTGGTCAGCACGCTGACCCCGTTGATGACCGCCAGCTCGCGTATCTATGGCCAGATCAACGGCGGCGTGGCGGCCCAGTACTCGTTCAAGTTGCACTGTGGGGAACTGTCGACGGCCGTGTGCGCGGAGTCGGGCTTGAGCCAGAGCCGGAGCTGGCAGACCCCCGCGGGGAAGCTGGAGTGGGGCAAGAAGTACTGCGTCGAATTCATCGCCCGCTACTCCGACGCCACTGAGGACTGGGAGTCCAGCTGCTTCATCACTGGGATCCGGCAGCCGGTCGTCGCCTCCACGCTTGGCCAGCCCGGCCCCGGTGGGCGGGCATTTGAGCCGTTGGCGGGCAACTATACGACGAGTGCGACCGACGCGCAGGTGCCCGCCGCCGGTCCCAGCCTGACGGTCAACCGTTGGTACAACAGCCTCGACCCGCGCCGTACGGGCATCTTCGGCGCCGGCTGGAGTACCCGCTGGGACATGCGCATCCAGCGGGAGACCAGCCTCGGTGTCGCCTCGCTCCTGGTCACCTACCCGCAGGGGCAGGTGCTGCGTTTCGTCGCCAAGGGTGACGGCGGCTACCAGGCGCCGCCGGGTGTTCACGCGACCCTGGCCGACGTGGCCGCCGGGGGTTGGCGGTTGATGGACAAGTCGTCCACCATCTACACCTTCGACGCCCAGGGCCGCCTTCAGAAGATCACTGACGCTCGGGGGCGTACCCAAGACCTGGTCTACACCGGGACCGGCCTGTCGAAGGTCACCGCGACCGGGGGCCGATCCCTCACGTTCGCCTGGAACGGCGCCCACGTGGGTTCGGTGTCCACGGATCCGGTCGACGGCAGCCCGCTGACATGGACCTATCACTACGACGGAGACAAGCTCACCAAGGTGTGCTCGCCCGCCGAGGCGCCCAACTGCACCATCTACAGCTACACCACCGGCTCGCAGTACAAGAACCGGGTGCTGGACACGGACCCGATCGGCTACTGGCGTCTGGACGAAACCGGGACAGGCACACAATGGGAGCCGCCGCAAAGGTGTTACTGGGACCCGGACGCCGCTGCGTGCCAGCCCCCCGCCACTGACGCCGCCCGCGACCTGACCGGGGTCTCCGGCACCGCCCGCTACTTTCGCATCTCCTCGCGTGGCCGGCCTTCACCCTTGAGTGGCACCACCAACGGGGCCGTCCAGCTCACAGGCTTCGACGAAGACGCGCAGTATCTCGTCCTGCCGCGCAACGCGATGGCCTCCCGGCATACGCGCATGTCGGTCGAGATGTGGTTCAAGACCACCGGGGCGGGGGTGCTGCTGTCCGGCAAGGACACCGGCGACAGCCCCGGCTACGGCGGTAGTGCGCCGCTGGATGAGAGGCCGGTGCCGGCGATGCTGTACGTCGGTACCGACGGCAAACTGCGCGGCCAGCTGTACCGCGGCGCAACCCCCGCGAATGTCATGACGACCAGCCGCACGGTCAATGACGGCCAATGGCACCACCTTGTCCTGACCGGCGACGGTCCCAAGGAGACCATCTATCTGGACGGGCAGAGCGTCGCCACGCGGACCGGCTCGCAGCCCAGCCCCCAAACGTGGCTGGAGTACGCCCGTGTCGGCGTCGGCGACTTCGACCAGAACTGGCCCGCCGCGCCTTCGCCCGGCCAGTACGCCTACGTCTCCTTCTACTTCCGAGGCGACATCGACGAGGTCGCGCTGTATGACAAGGCGCTGAGCCCGGATGAGATAGTTGACCACTACGCCGCCCGCGGCCCTGCCCTGAACCTGCTGGACAAGATCACCCTGCCGTCCGGCCGAGTCCGGGCGCAGAACACCTACGACACCGCCACCGACCGGCTCAAGACCCACACCGACCAGCACGGTGGCCTATGGAGCTTGTCCGAGCCCGTCTACGACAAGACCACCCAGCTGTCCAGGGTGACGGTGACGGACCCCACCCAGCAGAACGCCGTCAAATACGACTATGACGCCTGGCGCGGCTACCGGCTGGCCGCGACCGTCGATCAGCTCGAGTACAAGACCACGTATGAGTACGACACCGGTGGCTACCTGAACAAGGTCACCGACGCCAACAACAACAGCACGACCTGGGCGAACGACAGCCGCGGCAACGTCCTGTCCACCACCACGTGCCGGGGCAGCGGCGACTGCCAGACGGCGCGTTCGGAGTTCTCCTTCAACAAGGACGACCCGTTCGACGCCCGCAACGACCGCGTGACCAAGGTTCGCGACGGCCGTTCTGCCAGCGCCAACGACAACACCTACCTCACCAGCTTCGAGTACAACACGTACGGCGATCTGACCAAGCAGACCACCCCGGCCACGCTCGATTTCCCCAACGGCCGCTCGACCACGATCGCCTACACCGACGGCACCGAAGCGGGTGTCGGCGGCGGCACCACCCCGGCCGGTCTGGTGAAGACACGTACCGATGCCAAGGGCAACGCCACGACCTTCGGCTACAGTGCCGCCGGCGATCTGGCCGAGCAGACCGACCCATCCGGGCTGGTCACAAAGTTCGAGCACGATGCGTTAGGCCGTGTGAGCGCCCAGACGCAGATCTCCGACGCCGAACCCGGCGGCGTGAAGACCACCTTCACCTACGACAAGCTGAGCCGGGTGGCCACGCAGACGGCACCGGGTGTGAAGAACGAGATCAGCGGTGTCACGCATACGGCGAAGACCAGCTACACCTACGACCCGGACGGCAACACGCTCACCGCGACTGTCAGCGACCTGACCGGTAGCGACCCGGCGCGGACCATGACCTACACCTACGACGCCTATGGTCACCAGGAGACCGGCACCAACCCTGAGGGTGGTGTGGTTCGCACCAGCTGGGACAAGCTCGGCCTGCAGGCGACCGTCACCGACGAGCTCGGTTCGGTGTTCGGCTACACCTATACCAAGCGCGGCCAGTTGGCCACACGGACGTTGAAGAACTGGACCGGCAGCCCGGTCAGCCCGCAGCCGGCCAAGGAGATCGTCCTGGAGTCGTTCTCCTACGATCCCGGTGGGCGCCTGTCGGCGCGCGTGGACGCGATAGGCCGCAAGACGTCTTACACCTACTTTGGTGACGACCGGCTGTCGCAGGTGGTCGGCGACGATGTCAAGCTCAACGGTTCCACCACGACCAAGGACGTGGTGCTGGAAGCCAACACGTACGACGCGGCGGGTAACCTCGTCAAGCAGGTGACCGGGCTGGACCCCATCTCAGGCGTGAGTGTCGCCACCACCGATTACATCTACGATGCCGCCAGCAGGCTCACCTCGGCCACGCTCGACCCGGCCAAACTCAAGCGCAAGAGCGCCTACGAGTACGACGCCAACGGCCTGACCACCAAGGAAACCCGGACCGGCGCCGGCAGCACCCGCGAGGAAACCTCCAGCTACGCCTACAACGCCGCGGGCATCCGCACCCGCCAGACGATCGAGAACGGCGACCAGGACCTCGTCACCACCTGGACGATCGACGACCGCGGTCTGACCACCGCGATCACCGACCCGCGCGGCAACGCCGACGGCGCCACCAAGGCCGACTTCACCACCGAAATGCGCTATGACGCGCTGGGACGTATGATTGAGGCGACTGGCCCGCAGGTCAAGGTGGACAGGGCCGGTACAGCTGCCGATGCGCACCCCACGGCCCACTTCGGCTACGACACCCTCGGTGCCAAGACCCATGAGACGGACGCCGAAGGCCGCACTGTGACCTCGGCCTTTGACAAGGTCGGCCGCCTGACCAGCCGACGCGCGCCCAATTACACCCCACCCGGCGGCACTGCGCTCACCCCGGCCACTTCCTACGCCTACGACGACGCTGGGCAACTGATCTCCACCACTGATCCGCGCGGCTACACGACCACGTTCGACTACGACAAGCTCGGCCGTCAGGTCCGCGTCACCGACCCAGCTCCGGACGGGCAGCTGGCGGGCACGTGGGTGACCGAGTACGACCTGGCCGGAGAGAAACTGGCTACCGTCGACCCGAACGGCGCGCGCAGCGAGGCCACCTACGACGACCTCGGCCGCCGGATCACCGCCACGCAGATCGAGCGCAGGCCCGCCACCGCCAGCTATACCACCACCATGGAGTACGACAATGCAGGCCGCCTGCTCAAGCAGACCACCCCAGGCGGCAAGGCGACGTCTTACACCTTGAATGCCGCGGGCCAGGTCACCACCATGGCAGACCCGCTGACCAACAAGACCACCATGGACTACGACCTGGCCGGCCGCCTGATCAAGGCCACCGACCCGAACGGCAACGCCACCACCGCCGAATACGACCTGGCCGGCCGCAAGACCGCCGCCAAGGATCTGAACGCAGGCGGCACGGTGCAGCGCACCTTTGGCTACCGCTACGACGCGGCGGGCAACCAAATCAGCGTCACCTCACCCGAGGGCCACGTCACCAAGCAAACCTTCGACGCGCTGAATCGGGCCACCTCGCTCGTCGAACCGGTCTCGTCCACGGAGCAGATCACCACGAGCTTCGGCTACGACGCCGCCGGCGCCCGTACCCGGCTCACCGACGGCCGCGGCAACGCCACTTGGACCAGCTACAACAGCCTCGGCCTGGTCGAGACGGTGGCCGAAGCGTCCACCACCGCCCACCCGAACCCGGCCGACCGCACCTGGACCCAGATCTACGACAAGGCAGGCAACCAGGTAGCTACCATCCAGCCCGGCGGCGTACGCGTCGACCGCACCTTCGACCACTTGGGCCGCCTCACCAAGGAAAGCGGCGCGGGCAGCGGCGCCACCAGTGCCGAACGCACCTTCGGCTACGACCTGGCCGGCCGCCCGGTAGTCGCAGGCGACCTGACCGTCGACTTCAACGACCGGGGCCTGCCGTTGAAGGTCTCCCGCGGCTCCACACAGGAGACCGCGTACAGCTATGACGACCTCGGCAACCCCACCCAACGCACCGACGCCGCCGGCACCGCCACCTTCACCTGGGACAACGCCAGCCGCCTCCAAACCACCACGGACCCAGTCACCGGCCGCACCCTCACCTACGGCTACGACCCGGCCAGCCGGCTGAAGACCATCACGGCCACCAGCGGCGCGGCCAGCACCCAGACCATCGACTACGACGACATGGACCGGGTCACCGGCCAGACGTTGAAGAACGGCTCCGGTACCCAACTCGCCAAGATCACCTACGGCTGGGACAAGGACGACAACCTCACCGCCAAGACCACCGCGGGCACCGCCGGATCGGGCGCCAACACCTACGGCTACGACCACGCCGGACGGCTCACCTCCTGGACCGCCCCCAGCGGCGCGGTCACCGCCTACGAGTGGGACGCCGCAGGCAACCGCACCAAGGCCGGCAACGCGACCTTCACCTACGACGAGCGCAATCGTCTCACCAACGGCGACGGTACTGACTACACCTACACCCCGCGCGGCACCCTGGCCACCAGCATCAAGGCGGGTGCCACCACCAAGTACACCTTCGATGCCTTCGACCGGCTCATCGCCGACGGCGACAGCCTCTACAGCTACGACGCCCTCAACCGGATGACCAGCCGCATCCGCGGCACCGCCAAGCACACCTTCGCCTACTCCGGGCTCGGCAACGACCTGGCCGCCATCACCGACAGCGGCGGCACCGTCCAAGCCAAGTACGCCCGCGACCCCGCCGGCGGCCTGCTCGGCTTGAAGGAAGGCACCGGCGCAGCGGTGGCCGCACTGAGCGACCTGCGCGGCGATCTGGTGGCCGCCTTCACCACCAGCTTGCAGACCTCGACCGCCTATGACCCGTTCGGCACCGTCATCGCCCAGACCGGCACCAAGACCGGCCTCGGTTACCAGGGCGAATACACCGACCCTGACACTGGCAAGGTCAACATGCACGCCCGCTGGTACCAGCCCGGCACGGGGACCTTCACCAGTCGCGATACCGCAGGTCTTAGCCCTAGTCCATCGGTGCAAAGCAACCGCTACACCTATGCCAACGCCTCGCCCCTTACTGGCACGGACCCCACCGGCCGCTACACCGTCATCGACAACGGCTCCATCTCCGGATCCGGTTATGGCGGCTCCAGCTACTTCGGATCGAGCGGCTATACCACCATCCCCGCAGGCGGCTACAACAGTTCCTGGTCATCAGGCGGCGGACAATGCATCGGCAGCTGTGGCCGAGAAGACATCGGCGGCGGAGCCATCGCCTGCATGATCTGGGGCTGCGGCGGAGCCATTGTCGACCCGAGCTGGGTCCGGATGATCGAGCTCCAGAACGAAATGAAATTCTGGCTCGGCGAGGACGAGATCAAGAGGCTGGGCATGAAGGTCATGCCTAATGGTCGACCCGTGCCGAAGAGGGCGGACGGTCTGGTCATCGACTTCTGGGATGCCAGCGAAGAAGCTCAAAATGATTTCATGAGTAGGTATGATCCCGGCGCTAGCGATAAAGCACTTGGGATCATGTGGGCTGTTACTGCCGCGTATTACAACCAGTATCCGACACACCCGGACGGCTGCTATATCACTTGCGCAGAGGGTCCGCCGAGCAATGACAAAAAAACGGCGATGCACCGAGCGGCAGAAGAATTCGCGCGCCATTGGGCGAAGGTTAAGGGGCCGAAGTGGACAACTGCAGATGCAGCTCGTTATGCCGCTGGGGACAAGGCTCGCCTTATAGACTTCAAGAAAAGATGGGTGGCCGCCTATAAGGATGTGATTGGCGCGGCGGCTGCTTACTGGGGAATCCCCAGTTGGGTTCTCGGTGCGGTGGCTTATAACGAGGTGGGAGGCGATCCAGCATGGGTCGACTCTTTGGCGTTCATTAAGAGGGCCGGTGAGAAAGATCTCAAGGCTGCATTGGATACGTCCTTCGGGGAAGTGCAGATGCAGCTCGATCTTGCCGCTACACTGCTCGGATACAATGACAAGGGAATGACAGTCAAGGAGGTTGTCAAGAACGTGCTGGACGTGCTGCAAAATACTGCATCGAACTTGTTCATTGTGGCGTATTATCTGGGGAGGGTGCATAACGCCGTTGGTGGACAGTGGACCGACCAAGAGGTGCAGCGCGTCGGAGCCTGGTACAATGGCGGCTCGAAATATTGGAACACTCGGGACGCCCAAGCCTACGGCAAGGTTATGGTCGCGAATAAAAATCTAGTCAAAGGTCTGCTGGGTGAGAACCCGTGCAGGCCCAAGCACGCGGTGGTATGCGCATGAATGCTGTGACCAGGGGGTCCAAGAAAGGGTCAATATGGATTATTGTGCCCTGGGTCTTATGTATGGCAATTGCGGCATTCCTCCTTGCGGCAAACTTCATCGTCAACGTCTATCAATTCGAATGGACGTCGGTGGTGCCGCCGCAAGTTGATGCGGATGCTGTAGACGCAGCATCCTTATTGACGCGACTGGCATGCGTCCCGGCGGCAATAGCTGTCATCTTGCCTACAAGATCATGGACTCTCCGAGTGCTTGCCGTAGGAATCGTCCTGATCGCCGCATCTAGGCTTATTTGGCTGGCCTCATTGTAGTCCGACGTGATCATCGCCCAGGGTGTGTGGGGCATCGCCATCCTCCGGGTCTGGGTGTCGGATGAGGCGCTTCCGCCGTGCACGTGTACGATCTCGCCGCACTGCTTCCCGTCAGCGAATGCGTCCAGGGCGCCGAACACCCCGACACCCTGACACCCTGACTATCCGAGACGGCCTCACCCGCTGGACGGAGGAAGCGGAGGGGACGGAGTCGAACGGTGGATGGTGGCAGCCAGATGCCGCCGTGAGCGGCCGTTTGTCGCTGGTCACGGGATATACACGGGATGGATCATGAGGCGTTTTCCCAGGTAGACGCCCATGATCCGGGATGCGCACGGGATGGTTCGGCCCTGCAACGCCGAAAGGCCCCGGGGGAGCCGGAGCCCTTCGAGGTGTGCTGCTCGTGATCTCATGCGGTCAGTACGTCCGCTATCCGCCGGTTGACGATCTCCTCCTGACCGTCGATGCACTTGGCATATACGCGGAGCAGGACACCCACCCCGTGGCCGGCACGGGTTGCAACCTCCGGAGCCGGTACGCCGCCATTGAGCCAGAGTGAGACGGCCGCGTGCCGGAGGTCGTACGGTCGCCGGGCGAGCGGTGAGGCGACCTGGGCGGGGCTGAGAGCCAGGGTGCGGGCCTCCTGCCAGACCTCGGTGTAAGCCGTCAAGCGGCGGCGCGGCGCGGCGCCGTATCCCCGGCCCTCCGCCCGCCCGCCGTCCGGGCGTGCGGCCTGGGGGCCGGTCCCGGCCGGCGGCGGCACACCGGGCCGGGCACCGCGCGTCGGCCCTGCCGTACTGACCGATTGCTCCGGCCGGGGTTGCCGCGCCGCCGCATAGATGCAGCCCTTACGATCGCCACGGCATGGCCGGCCGCCGTACGTGCTTGGGGGCGATCGACGATCCAGGGTTCGTGTCTCACCCTGGCTCACCGAGCAGCGTGGCTGATCGCCGAGCTTGATCCCTGGACTGGCTGATTGCAGAATGACGAACAATGGGCAGGAGACGCTACGTCGCCAGAGGCGTTCCCGGTGGCTACCGGATCTGGGACAACAAGGTGCGTCGTTGGTGGGGCGACCTCTACGAGTTATGCCCCGATGACTTGCTTAACGAATTGAACGGCGCGCGTGACTACGGCAAGATCACGGTTCTCCTCAAGGGTTACCGAGCCATGAAGCGGTAGGCGGTGTTCCACTCCAGGTGGAGGTTCTGCCCGATGATCGCTGGCAAGTGCTGACAGCGACGGCATGATCAGTCAGCGGGAGCGACCACTGATGAGAATCTGCGCGATGTAGTGATTCAGCTTCATGCCGCCTGGCTGGGGCTGCTACCCGAACGAGCCGTCCTCGCGGCCGACGAACCGTACGCAGCCGTCGTGCTCGAAACGCATCTGCCCGTCAAACGATGAGGCGGGGTTGGTGCAGGCACCGTAGTCCAAGCCGAGCTGACCGCTCAACGCGATCCAGAAACGACATCCTCCGCACTGGGCGTAGTACCACTCGTCCAGGTACTCAGGGTGGGCGGTGGAGCGATTCAACGACGCACTCCATCGCGAATGGCACTGATCGTTGTGATCTCGATCGTTGCCCGTCCAAGGCTCACCAGGGGCCATTCTCGGTGCCTCCGTCGAAATCCGAGACCGTCAGCCCCGGCTTGCGGGGCCTGAGGCTTGATCAACAGGGTACGGGATATATGCGGGATGGCCACCGCCGAACGGCCTACCAGAAAGCACGTTGCCGCAGGTCGCGGCCTATGAGGCATCGTAAACAGGGGGGCGCTGTAAAACCGTCGGCTCAGCCTACGCAAGTTCGAACCTTGCACCTGCCACACCAGCGGGAAGAGGCCCGTCACCAGCGGAAACGCGGTGACGGGGCGCTCGCGTTTTTTTGGGGTGTGTTAGGCGCTACCC